>JANQMK010000161.1 GCA_028280085.1 Pseudomonadales bacterium | reverse complement strand
TCTAACAAAAGCGTGTTACACAGATCGCTTTTATCGCATTCAGCAGTACATTCGTGCGGGTGATGTCTACCAAGTCAATTTTGCTCAACGCTTTAGCGCCAACTACGACGGGGATACGTTAACAGCTTACGCGCGCTTGAGAGAAGTTATGCCCTCACCCTATGCCGCCTATTTTAAGTTAAATGATGATAACTGCCTCTTGAGTTTTTCACCGGAGCAATTACTCAGGTTGGAAAATGATGGCACGGTAACGACTAAGCCTATCAAAGGCACCCGGCCACGATATGGGCATCATGCAGCTGACGAAGCTATTCGACAAGAACTGCAACACAGCCCAAAAGATCGTGCAGAAAACTTGATGATCGTTGATCTCTTGCGTAACGATATCGGAAAGTGCTGCATACCAGGTTCAATTACTGTACCAAACCTGTTTAGCCTAGAGTCATTCGCCAATGTCCACCATTTGGTTAGTACAATACAGGGCATGCTAGACCAAACACGTTATTCGGCGGTGGATCTACTGCGCGCATGTTTTCCCGGTGGCTCTGTCACTGGTGCACCTAAACGCCGAGCCATGCAAATCATTGCTGAACTCGAACCCCATAGGCGGAATGCTTATTGTGGTTCGATCGGTTACATCAGCTTAGATGGTAAAATGGATAGCAATATCACTATTCGCACGCTGTTATGCGAAGCAACAGGCGATCATAAAACTATCCATTGCTGGGGTGGTGGCGGTATCGTGGCGGACTCTGAGGTAGATGCTGATTATCAAGAAACTTTAGATAAGATTAATATGCTTATGCGTGCATTAGAACACAGTATAGAACAACCACATGTAGAGTAACTAAATTTAAGGTAATTAAATTTAGCTAAGCCTCTACAACGAGATATCTCGATTACTGGCTTTTATGATTTCTTGTTTTAAATCGTGATAGGTTTCAACAGCAGGATATTGAGGAAATTCATCGATTACATTCTGCGGCGCTTTAAACAGTATACCTGCCTCGGCCTCACTCAGCATCGTGACATCATTATAAGAATCTCCGGCCGCGATACAACGATAGTTTAAGCTATGAAATGCTTTGATGGACTGTCGCTTGGGGTCCGCTTGTCGTAACTTGTAGTCCACTATTTCGCCACTTGACGTCACATCCAGCCGATGACAAAAAAGCGTAGGCCAACCTAACTGTTTAATTAAAGGGGCGGAAAACTCGTAGAACGTGTCTGACAGTATAACAACTTGAAAGCGCTCCCGCAGCCAGTCAATAAACTCCCGCGCGCCTTCCATTGGCTTCATCTCAGCGATAACCGCTTCAATATCCGATAAGCCAAAGCCATGCTCACGCAAGATCGCCAAGCGTTGTTTCATTAAGTCATCATAAACCGGAATATCGCGGGTAGTCGCTTTGAGCGCCTCTATGCCCGTTTTCTCTGCAAAACCTATCCAGATCTCCGGAATCAAAACACCTTCAAGGTCTAGGCATACTATTTCCACTTGGACGTCCCTTAATTACCAATATCATCATCTACTTACTAGATCGCGCTCCGACAGCCTGGAAACGCCCCCTAATCCTTAGCTGCACGGAATTATACACGCAATGTGGATACAATCTACTGTATTTAACCCTGATTTCACTCGGATTTCACCCGGATTTACCCCTGATACGCAAAACACCTATAGCGTCTTACGCGACCATTTTGTCCTTAAATCACTGCCACTGACTAGGATGGCGCCTAACCCAGAGATTTTGCTGCAAATACTACGGTAACATAACGAATTCTATATGACGATTGTGCCTATTATTATTCTTTAATGATCATGTATTAGTCCGCTAACTACGTTATAATTAACGATAAATCGTTTTTAATAACTGTATATTATATTGCTATTACCTACGATTCTTTTGAAAGCAGGTGATGTGTTTGGTATGCTGCCTGGCCCTCAGGTACCGCCTGTTTTTTATTTTGCAGTTTTACAATACCTTTTAACGATACCTGGACTTAAACACTTAGTTTTAGGTTTTCACACTGTCACAAACTGTTACTGTTACAAAGAGACTTTTCATGACTGATAACAAACTGGACTACATTGACCTAGATACCTACTACCAAGAGAAAAGCCCCGCGGAAATTCTCGAGTATGCATTAGAAAAGTTTGACAATATAGCCATCTCATTTAGTGGTGCAGAAGACGTAGTATTGATAGACATGGCTTATAAAATCAGCCCTGAGCGCGTCCACGTTTTTTCACTCGATACTGGTCGACTACATTCAGACACTTACCAGTTTATTGAAAAAGTGCGTCAGCATTACAATATAGAAATTGATGTCATGTACCCAGAGGCAGAGGCAGTTCAAAAGCTAGTTAGAGAAAAAGGCTTATTCAGTTTCTACCAAGACGACCATAAAGAATGTTGTAGCATTCGCAAAATTGCTCCTCTAAGACGCAAATTACTCACGCTTGATGCCTGGGTTACCGGCCAGCGCAGAGACCAAAGCCCAGGTACTCGAGCAGCTATACCGGTTATTCAAGAAGACCAAGCCTTCGCTCGACCTGGCGCTACACTCACTAAATTTAACCCTTTAGCAAACTGGTCTTCATCCCAAGTTTGGCACTATATTCGCTCCAATAATGTTCCCTATAATGAGCTGCATGATCAAGGCTATGTCAGCATAGGTTGCGAACCTTGTACGCGCGCGATTGGCCCCAATCAGCATGAGCGAGAAGGTCGCTGGTGGTGGGAGGAAGCGACCAAAAAAGAATGCGGATTACATGCCGTTAATATTGAACAAGTCAGTAAATAATGAGACCCTGAGCGGAAATCTATGAAAATCACATTGGTTAAAAAAATTAAAGCAGATGGCTCACCGTGCAAGAAATGTAACGATGTGATACAAAAACTAGAAGAATCTGGCAATATAAACAAAATAGACGAAATATTAATTGCTGATGAGCGCGACCCAGCCAGCGACGGTATGGTATTAGCCAACAAACTTAGTGTAGAGCGCGCACCGTTTTTTGTCGTTGAGGAAACTGGTAAAGACCCTGTTGTCTACACAGTTTACTTTAAGTTTGTGAAAGAGGTGCTCGATCAAGAGACGTCAGACGCCGCTGCAGCTCAAGAAATTCTAAACGACAACCCGGACTTGGACTTTCTGTAACCTGGACTTTCTGTAAGTTGCCGTTACCCAGAGGTTACTATAACCTCTGGGTATGCTTTCTGCAGCGGCACTGGAGTAAACAGTACTGAAGTAATAGCACTGGAGCAACAGCACTGAACTATTTGCCGTGATTAGCCGCCGCACTAACCAACTATACAACTAATCACCTGTTACTGCCTCAGCAACCTGCGGGTATCACTATCCCACTCGTTACTAGTAGGTTGGCAATTCCATATGACTAAATAGTTCGTCAAGCTCAGTACGAGAATGACGGTTAAACGCTTCTGATACGATGTCTTTATTTAAATGGGGCGCGAACTCTTCAATGAAGTCGTACATAAAGCCACGCAGAAAAGTACCGCGACGAAAACCAATTTTAGTAACGCTGCTATCAAATAAGTGGCTGGCATCAAGCGCTACCAAATCATTATCGATATCGTTATCAAATGCCATTTTAGCCACGATACCAATACCTAATCCTAAGCGTACATAGGTTTTGATAACGTCGGCATCTGCGGCAGTAAAAACAACTTTAGGCGCTAAGCCTTTGTCAATAAACGCTTCATCTAATTTCGAGCGACCGGTAAAACCAAATACATAGGTGACAATGGGGAACTTGGCAACGTCTTCTAATTTAAGTTCAGAAACCTGAGTCAGCGGATGGTCCTTCGGTACAATGACACAGCGATTCCAACGATAACAAGGCATCATAATCAAGTCACTGAATAACTCTAACGCTTCCGTGGCGATGGCAAAATCTACAGTACCATCTGCCGCCATCTCTGAAATTTGCATAGGCGTGCCCTGATGCATATGAAGAGATACATCAGGATATCGCTCAATAAATGTTTGGATCACTTTGGGTAAAGCATATCGCGCTTGTGTATGAGTTGTAGCAATCGATAAACTACCTTTCTTTTCATTACTAAACTCTTGTGCAACTTGCTTAATACTCTCGACCTTACGCAATATTTCGCCGGCCGTTTTGAGTATTGACTCACCCGCTGGTGTAATACGTGTTAAGTGCTTGCCACTGCGAGCAAATACTTCGACTCCCAACTCGTCTTCTAGCAAACGAATCTGTTTACTGATACCTGGTTGAGAAGTATACAGACTTTGTGCGGTGGCGGATACGTTAAGGTCATGGTGTGCGACTTCCCAGATGTAACGCAGCTGTTGCAGTTTCATAAGCCCTCCAAATTGGCCCGTCTTACTATAAGTAACAATTATAAAACTATAAGAAAATATTCTTTTCCAGAATAGGCGGTAAACGCTAAATTTACCACTTAGGTAAGCCGCCATATTTACTGACGGTTCGATATAACTGGTTTTCTATTACTATAGACTATATCCGTGGAAATACTTCTATATATTTTATCGGGTGCTGCAGTTGGTTTAGCAGTTGGTATGACAGGAATCGGAGGTGGCTCACTGATGACACCTCTGCTCATTCTTTTCGGTTTTCCCTACAATGTAGCTATTGGCACCGATCTACTTTACGCGGCGGTCACAAAAGCCGGCGGGGTTGTTTCTCACCAACGACTAGGTACTATTCACTGGCGGATAGCTGGCTACATGGCCCTAGGCAGTATTCCTGCTTCAATATCAACAGCTTACATCTTAAAAGAGGTGTTTGATAGCGGTAATTCTTATCAGCATCTGATGACGTCCAGCCTTGGTTTAATGCTCATTTTGACATCAACCGTATTGCTTTTTAGGAAAACAATAACTAAAAAAGCACATAGTGATACCAACACAGCAATGCATTGGACCCGTGCCAATGCGTCAATAATTACATTCTTTATGGGAATAGTACTAGGCGTTTTTGTTACATTATCATCTGTTGGCGCCGGTGCTATTGGTACGGCTATTCTCTTGATTCTTTATCCCAGGCTCCCCGCTTTACATATTGTCGGTACAGACTTGTCCCATGCAGTGCCGCTAACATTCATTGCTGGTATGAGTCATTTACTGCTTTTGGGCAATGTTGATTTCGCTTTACTGGGCTGTCTGCTGCTCGGCTCCCTACCCGCGATACATCTAGGAACCAAGTTGGCGTCCAATCTGCCTGATCATTATATGCAGCCCATTCTCGCATCAGTTCTAATGGGTA
>JANQMK010000089.1 GCA_028280085.1 Pseudomonadales bacterium | reverse complement strand
GTCTTAGCAAAACAATATAAGTAAGCTATTTACTTAGCAATATTAATTATACAAAACTGAACCACTTTATAATGTGGTTAATGGACTCCACTTTTAGCCAACTGTTGCCGGCGTTGACGCTCCTTTGATATATATTTTAGCCATTGGCTCGCTATCGTAGCACTGCGCTTATCTTTACGCGCCGCGCTAAATGCAGCTTCAGCTTTATCAAATTTATCAAGGTTAAAAAACGCTCTACCTAGCCAAATATTCGCTTTGTCAGCGCGCTTTACTCCACCTCGTGTTAAACCATTCTCTAATGCCTTAGCCGCTTGCTCAAACTCCTCATTATCGAGATACGCTTTACCTAACCAAGTCATCAATTCGCCATCTTCGGACAAACGAGCAGCTTTTTCTAACGATTGAATGGCTTTTTTATACTCTTTTGCATGCTGCCAGCTATTGGAAAGAATATGCAGGTTACGTGACGTTTCCTTAATATCCCCCTTTTTAATACCATCTTCGATAATAGCTGCAGCCTTAAAAGGAACATCATAATTACGGTAGCTCGATGCAATATTAAGGTAATACCCTTCCTTATCAATATAACCACTAAGATAGGCCGCATCCAAGACGGATAAGTAATCCATATCCCGCTTTTGTTCATCATAAACGGCAGCCAATTGCATCCAGTAACTCTTCTTTGGATAAAATGCCATTAATGTCTCTAAAACTGTTTCCATATTCTTACTATCGCCGCGCTCATGATAGACAGCTAGCAATATAGAATACCAATTCTCTTTCGGTACTTTGTTTTTTTCTTCATACATAGCTATTGCTTTTTTAATATTCTCTACCGCCAAATCTTGCTGTTTGACTTGATAATAAACCGTAGCCAACCTAGCATAGGCATCTGCTGATGGCGTTGCTGTGGCAACAAACCATTTCTTATAGTATTTAATAGCCTGATCAAACTTTTCTATAAAATGATAGATCTGCGCCAACGTATAAATACACTGCAACTCCAACCCTACCGGTAAATCGGGCTGTTTCAAAACCATATGATATGAGTCAATTGCATTATCGTATTTTTCTTGTACGCGATAAATAAAAGCATAAAAATTCCACATTTGAGCAATTTCATAGCTATTAAGTTTTTTGCTTTTAGCTTTCAGGCTATTGAGCACATTAATTGCTTCATCAAGCTTGTCGGTCTCAGCTAACTCTTGAACTTGTTCCAATTTTTTAAATGTCTTTGCTCGAATCAGCGGAGTTTTGCGCCTGGTTTTTTTCTTATCTTTTTCCGCCGCATGCAAATAACCAGAAAAGTTTTCTACAACACCGCGCTCCCAAAAACAGAAACAAGAAAAAACGGCGCTAAGAAAAAATGGTAGGGCCCACAGTATCGCTGTTGCCAATAACAGATGACAAGCTTTGCGAACAACAGATGTTTGACCAACAAACAATATAGACATTAACTTAATTCTACTTTTCCATAGCAAATGTGACTTTATTCATTACCCCTGGCACTTCGATAGCTTCGCCATCAACAACCCGAGGTTTGAACTTCCATTTGAGTACGGCTTGTTTAGCTGCATTATCGAAAATATTTTTGGGTTGCGCTTCAACTACCACAACATCTTTAACCGAACCTACCTTGGTCACCGTGAACTCAACTACCACATACCCTTCTATACCACGACTTTGAGCTCGTCGCGGATAACGGGGTTCTGTTCTGAAAATCGGTAAATACTCGCCATCACTAGCAGACAACCCTCCAAAACCGCCGGACAAGTCAACTCTCACATCCGGTGTGGGTATGCTGACAGCCACATCCACTTGATCGGGGTTTAACACCTGGTCTTGCGGTAAATCAGGTGGTGGGGGCTCAGGGGTCTCAGGCTTGTCCGGTAATTCTTCTTTAAGGTTATTTTCGATTTGCCGGTCAGGCATCAAAAAATCTGCGATCTTGCGTGAGCCACTTTCATCAAGTTCGTTGTCCCCCGACTTAATCAACTGGTCCATTAACACAAACAAACCGACCGTTGCGATAAAAGCAAGCAATACTGCAGAAAAGATTCTTACCATTTTCATCACTAGCTATTTGCCTTCCACGGCTATTGCCACATCTCTTACACCAGCCTCACGTGCAGCATCTGCAACAGCAACATAGGTTTCAGCATTTGACTTTGCATCAGCCTGGACCACTACATTGCCTTTTGGATTTTCAGCTAGCAGTCTTTCAATATTTGCACGTACCGATCTAATATCGACGCGGCGTTTATCAATCCATACTTCATTGGTGCCACTAATAGCAACTAAGATATTAGCTTTGTCCTTTTTTTCCGCCGTGGCAGCATCAGGACGATCAACATTAATGCCCGTTTCTTTAACAAAAGACGCAGTAACAATAAAAAAGATGAGCATAATAAACACCACATCTAGCATTGGCGTCAAATCAATGGCCGACTCATCTTCCGCCACGGCTTTTTGAATCATTCCTCTACGCATTGTCAAATTCTCTACATAACTACTTTGATTTAGATAACTACTCTGATTTAAAAACTATGTTAATTTTAGTTAACCGTTTATCATTCCATTGTTAGGTGGTCGGCTAATAATTGATTTTCGCGTTCAGCGATACGCGTGACGAGCATATTGCCGAATACCCCAGATATAGCCGCTACCATACCCGCCATGGTAGGTATCGTCGCTTTGGAAACACCACTAGCCATCTGTTTAGCATCGCCACCACCTGTAAAGCCCAGTACCTCAAAAACTTGAATCATGCCTGTAACAGTGCCAAGCAAGCCCAATAACGGACAAAGTGCTACAAGCGTCTTAATCATAGGCAACATATTATTTACTTTTAGACTGACTTCAGAGATCATTTTTTCTCGTACCGCGTGAGCCTGCCAGGATTGTCTCTCAGGACGAGCTTGCCAAGCTGTCACTACATGCTCCACATCCTGCTTGAGTTCGGTCTTATAGTACCAAATTCGATCTATAATTAACGACCACATCACCAGGGTTAGTACAGCAATAATCCACAGAACACCGCCACCTGCGCTCATAAAAGCGCGCAGCGCTGTAATAATATCGAGAATAGCCACTTCTATCATGACACAGACCTCAGCTGTGCATCAGTATGTTCAGCAATAATGCCCATACTCTGTTCTTCTATAATATGCAGAATGCGCTTAGCCCGACCATTGACAATGGTATGTAACAGTACGGTTGGTATCGCCACAATCAATCCTAACACTGTTGTCACGAGCGCACCTGAGATACCTCCTGCCATCGCTTTGGGGTCACCGGCACCGTAAATGGTAATAGCCTGAAAGGTAATAATCATACCTGTGACAGTACCCAATAGACCCATTAGCGGTGCGACCATAGAAATAATTTTTAGTAGGCTAATACCACTTTCTATTGAGGGTTTCTCTTTTAAGATGGCTTCGCCAAGCTTTAGCTCTAATGTTTCTGTATCCATTGTCGGATTGCTTTCATGTACGGAAAGCACACGGCCAAGCGGATTGTCGCCGTTTGCCTTGGCGGCGTTGAGCTGATTATTAACTTTATTACCCATCAACCACAATGCGAGTAGTCGCCAAATTGCAATAATCACAGCGAGTAAACCCACTACCGTAATGATGTAGCCAACTTTACCCCCTTGATGCCAGCGCTCGGTTAAATTTGGCGTATCGATTAACGCTGCAAGTAAACTACCACCAGAAGGACCTGTGGGATCAATACCTAGTTTAGTCATTCCGCCCGTGGCAGATTGAGTTTCGTCAGCAGCCGCAGTAAACTCTCTTGCCGGCTGACGAGCTAACTCTTCTACCACATTATTAGCATATTTTAGGTATGAACCTTCAGAAATAAGATTGTAGGTACCTACCCTCACAACCTCTTGTTCTTTTCTCTCTCCATTCGGTTTAATCACAGTAGTCGTAAATTTTACAACCTTACCAGACTCTGTCATTTCACGCTGAATCTCGTACCAAAGACCTTCAATCTCTTCAATTGTCGGTAACTGAGTAGAGCCACTCATTTTATCTATAAGTTCAGTTAGAGGCTTGTCGCGCTCTGGGAATTGCACACTAACAATGGAATTTTGAAATACCGTCCGCATGTCACCGGCCGTAGCGGTGAGATGACCAAACAATTCTTTCATTGAGCCTAAACGCTCGTCCAACTGCTTTCTTTTGGCTTGCAGAGTAATCTCATTTTTATCAAAGCGCTTTTCAAGCTGTTCGCTGCGATTCTGTTGCTTTTTCAATTCATTGCGCGCCTTTTTCAGCAGTGCGACTTGTTTGTTTTTCGACTGACGAAATACCGCCTCACGTTTTTTATTAACCTGGTCATCTTTGGCCTTACCTTCTTTGACAAGCTGTAGCAACTCGTCCAATGTTTTAGCAGCGTTGGCTTCAGCAAGAGTTGCTTGAGAACCAACAAACATGAAGACAACTGAAAAAACAAAAATCAACTGACGAAAAAAAATGGTCATCGTGCTGCCTCCGGCGCTGCAATAGGTAGACTAATAATATCGGGAGAAGCTTGTTGTCTAGCAATGCGCAACCCCTTTTTAATTGCGCCGCGATAATCAGCTGTAGGCAAGATATTCCATTGACGATTTTCTTGATCCCAAACACCGGTTATTTTCATATCGGTGGTCTGGTAGAGTAATGCGATACGTCCGACTTGCAAAATACTAACTTCCCGCGGCGTGCCCTCAATATTCACCGTATCTGTATAACTTTTAATTTTTCGTCCATATTCACCTTCAATTTTATAGGCCTCAAGCACCTGCCTAAATTTTTCTGCCACGCTTATATCAGAACGTTGAAAATTATCTCGCAACATGGCAATACGATCATCGCGCTCGGACTTCAAAAAAGGCATATCTAAGTCGATAAATTGTTCTAGCGCATCTATCATGCGCAAAATAAGCGGTGTTATCTGCCGCTCAATGCTAGTCACTTGTTCAATAGAATTTTCAATATCCTTAATGCCACGCAACTGATTCACAATCTGTTTTTCTACCTGCGCGTTATAAACCTTGATATCTTCGATTTGCTTGAGCACAGTTTTATATTCCTGCAGACGCTCATAGGTTTCATCACTAAGTTTATCAATCTTGGCTTGTGATTTTTGACCCGCGGCAACTTTCGCCTGTCCCACTTCCAGAATAGAATTCAGCGTATCGGCTTGAACCGTACCCCCAAGGAAGGTACTACTAACCACTAATGACGATATCACCGCCCATTTTATTCGACGCATACTGATAACCTTTATCCCTTCATTTGTTTTTTCATTTGAAAAACCGTTATTACAACTTCAATCGAGTCGTTACAGCTCTTGATAGTTGCAAAATCGTTGACGATCATATGGCGTGTATCTCTTCATTGCAGATAAACAGCTGCGCGCAATTCTGAAAGTAGTCTCACTTGACACACCAGCTTTACCCCCTCTAAAGCCACAGAGTACAACACCTCATTCAGTTGATCGACCACCCATTGAGCGCCCCAACAAACTGGCTTAACTAGCACTGACTTAACCAACCTGACCAAACGCTACCAATAAAACTGTACGGGATATCGATACTAGTGAAATACAACTTGCTATTTTTATTTAACTGTTATGACTTTACTATTATCACGTTACAAGTATTTTCTAGGTTACAAAACCAGTCTATGGGTTGTGAACCTTTGGCAGCTTATTTACTACTTAACTTATTAAGTTATTAAGTTATTTAATACTTAATTTAAGTTACTACTTATTTTACTTTATTTTTGCTTTTGCTCTCACTAGCGCTTTTAACCCAACGCTAACTCGCACCATGACGATACGAATTGAAATACAACGCGACGCCACTATACTCTTTATTACTTTCTATAGACTTTTTCTTTCGCTATTTTTATTTCACTGATTCTTTCAGCCCATTGGCACCAATTAAACCTCTTTATGATCAACAGATCCAGAGTAGATGTATCTACAGTAGGTTCTGCACCAGAACAACTGATTTTATAACCGGTTCAATAGCTTCTCGTTTATTATTTACCGACTAACCGCTTACCGACTGACCTAAATTTTAACCCCAGACTTTTTACGCTAATGCTTATTAGCGCGAGTCGGCAATATTTTATGAATTACTAAGCGCTTGGTCTTGATGTATGAGGATACCCATGCTGATCTTGTTTGTAAAGCACCCATTATACTCGTATATTTGAACACGAAATAAGGTATTACACCCGCCTAAGCCGACATTGGACGCCTCTCCAGTACACAAAAGCTATAGTCAAAATCGTTAGAGTCGCCTGCTGAAAAATCCTTTCTGCTCGATTCTGTCCAAGCAGCATCTCTATCAGGCAAACGAAAAAAACTGTCGCCAGCAATGTCAGCATGTACTTCAGTTAAATAAATACGCTGGCACCACGGCAGGGCATGTTCATACAACTTAGCGCCGCCTATCACCATAATTTCCTTAGCACCGCCCCTTTCAGCAACACGCGAAGCAATCTCCAGCGCATCTTCGAAATTATCTGTTATGTTAAGACCCGGCACAATTGTCGTGTCACTCCAGCTTTTGGTGACAACAATATTAGTGCGTCCCGGCAGCGGTTTACCAATAGACTCATAGGTTTTACGGCCCATAATAATTGGTTTACCCATAGTAACTGATTTGAAGTGCTTCAAATCATTGGGCAGATGCCACGGTAATCTATTATTTCTACCAATTGTACCATTTTGCGCACAAGCCACGATTAACGCGACTGTAACATTTATCTGATGATGCATAATGCTAAAACTACACAAGGTTATACCGCTACTGGCGCAGCAATATGTGGATGACTTTCATAGTTAGACAATTGAAAATCTTCATATTCAAAGCTGAAAATGTCGTTCACAGGACGCAATATTTTCATTTTGGGCAATGGTTTTGGTTGACGCTGCAATTGAAGATCTACTTGATCAAGATGGTTGCTGTAAAGATGAGCGTCACCAAAAGTGTGAACAAAATCACCCAATGCCAAACCTGCCACATGCGCCACCATCATTGTTAACAATGCATAGGATGCAATATTAAACGGAACCCCCAGAAAAATGTCGGCACTGCGCTGATAAAGTTGGCAGCTTAATTTACCATCAATAACATAAAACTGAAACAATGTGTGGCAGGGTGGCAGCGCCATATTATCAATCTCAGCAACATTCCAAGCGCTGACGATAAGACGACGGGAATCGGGATTACTGTTTATTTCACGCATCAATTGATCGATTTGATCAATTGCCCCACCGTCCGGCGTGGCCCATGATCGCCACTGACTGCCGTAAACTGGCCCCAGTTCTCCTTCGCCGTCTGCCCACTCGTCCCAAATTGACACGCCATGGTCCTGCAAGTATTTAATATTGGTTTCACCACGCAGAAACCAGAGCAATTCATAAATAATCGACTTTAAATGAACTTTTTTTGTTGTTACCAGCGGAAACCCTTGTGCCAAATCAAACCGCATCTGATAGCCAAAAACACTTAACGTACCTGTACCAGTGCGATCTCCTTTATAGACGCCATTAGTTCTAACATGCCGCATCAATTGCAAATATTGATTCACAAGCTACTACCTCATTCATTCTCGATGATCTTGTCTTTTGTAAGCCCACATTATCAATGCTAGACCAACTACAATCATTGGCGCTGTCAAAATCTGGCCTCGCGTCATCCAACCAAACGCATCTATGCCAATATGGGCATCGGGTTGCCTAAAAAACTCTACTGTAAACCTAAAGATTCCATATAACGCAAGAAACAAACCCGAAAGCAATAATGTCGGGCGTGGCTTTTTCGAATAAATAAATAGAATAATAAATAGTAAAAAACCTTCTAACACCGCTTCATATAATTGTGATGGGTGGCGCACCAGCTGTTGTGGATCAGCCGGGAAAACCATACCCCACGGCATCGTGGTTTCCCTCCCCCAAAGATCTTGACCAATGAAATTTGTTAGCCGGACACAGCCAATACCCAATGGTACCAACGGTGCACTAAAGTCCATGAGCTTAAAAATATGTATATTTATTCTTTTACTGTAAATGTACATAGCGAGAAACCCGCCAAGAAATCCGCCATGAAATGACATACCACCTTCCGACATAGCAAACAGCCACATTGGATCAGCCAAAAACTTATCAATGTTGTAAAAAAACACATAGCCGAGCCTTGCGCCAACCACTAAGCCTATGGCGACATAAAAAACCAAGTCTTCCATGTGCCCTTCTTCAACGGGATAAATTGGTTGCCGCGCGCGATACCGACCAATAAAGTAAGCAAGTGCAAAGCCAACAAAATAGGCAATGCCGTACCAGTGAAACTCGAGTTCACCAATACGCAGCGCAACTGGGTCAATTTCCGGGTAGACTAGCATTAACGGTTATCTTCCTAATTCAGATCCAGTGCGAACTATCCCTAAGCAATGTAAAACACCATAGGCAAGTTAACCTATTAATTGGACTTAACAACTTTATTATTCTGTTGATGATAAGCCAATATTATCAATGTCAATCCAATAACAATCATCGGAGCCGTCAAAATTTGACCTCGAGTCATCCAGCCAAAGGCATCAATACCAATATGCTCATCAGGCTGCCGATAAAACTCGACAAAAAACCTAAATATACCATAA
>JANQMK010000078.1 GCA_028280085.1 Pseudomonadales bacterium | reverse complement strand
TTGTGCAATAATCAAGTTGATTGATGTGGCTAAGTTGAAAGCGGGCACCCCCATATTCATTAGCCTAGTTAATGTTTCTGGTGCGCTGTTGGTATGTAATGTCGATAATACCAAGTGGCCTGTTTGCGCAGCTTTAATAGCGATTTCAGCAGTTTCTAGGTCGCGAATTTCTCCGACTAAAACTACGTCGGGATCTTGTCGTAAGAAAGCTCTTAGCGCTTCTGAAAAATTCAGCCCAATCTTGTGATTAACATTTACCTGGTTCACGCCTTCTAAGTTAATTTCTACCGGGTCTTCCGCAGTCGATATATTGGTCTCAGGGGTATTTAGGATATTAACGCCGGTATAAAGCGACACGGTTTTGCCGGAACCTGTTGGCCCCGTGACTAATACCATTCCTTGTGGTTGATGGAGAGCATTGAGAAATAATTCCTTTTGTGAATCTTCATAGCCCAGCGCATCAATACCCATTTGTGCACTGGTGGGATCAAGGATACGAAGGCATATTTTTTCACCCCATAGTGTGGGCATAGAATTAACACGAAAATCAATAGCTCGATTTCGAGACAATTTCATTTTAATGCGGCCGTCCTGAGGTATACGGCGTTCTGAGATGTCCATTTGGGACATGACTTTGAGGCGAGCTGCCAAGCGGCCAGCAAGATTCTGTGGTGGTCGTGTCACTTCACTCAATATACCATCGGTACGAAAGCGAATACGATAAGCTTTCTCATAGGGCTCAAAGTGAATATCGGATGCACCGGTCTTAATAGCGTCGAGCAGGACTTTATTAATAAACCGAACAATCGGCGTCTCGTCAGCCTCGTTAGCATCATCTTCTTTAGGGCCATCGTCATCAATGGCTTCAATATCGAGATCTTCCAGTCCGGCATCTTCAAGACCACCAAGGTCGTCACCAAGTTGTTCGTCGCTTGCACTAACGAACTTTTCAATTGCTTCTTCTAGCTTATTCTGCTCAACTAGAACAGCATCGGTATTTATTCCGGTATGGAATTTAATTTCATCCAGCGCATGCAAATTAGTTGGGTCTGCCACGGCGACATACAGTCTATTTCCGCGCTGAAATAGGGGTAAGCTCTGATGTTTTTGTATAAGTTTTGTTTCAACTAGCTCTTTTGGAATAACATCCATATTAAACATCGAGAGATCAAGTATCGGTGTGCCAAACTCGTCAGATGCAGCCGCCGCAACTTTAGACGGATTAACAATATCGTTATCCGTTAAATATTTGACAAGTGATACTTTCGTTTTATCAGCTTGTTGAATGGCATTAGTAGCATCTTGTTCTGTGAGGAGTTCGTCAATCACAAGACGCCTCGCCAATCCGCTTAAACTGGTCACTGTGCTCATTTTTGTATTGATTTCAATCCGTAAAATCTTTTACCTTCTACTAACTGTAGACGTTTGTGAGTGGAAAGTATAAACCTATTTATTACACTTAGATTTGATACTAGTGCCGTTTAAATACGGTTCAACTCCCATTGTTTCATTTTGTGCTGCTGACAAATCATAAATTGTCCAAATTGTTCAGTACCTCGGACTACTCTTATTGCATGCTCGGACCAGCCATCCTTGGGAGGTGTGAGGACAAAGCGAGATAGCGTAAATCACTACAAATTTGTAGTATTTTCATGCTGTTAGCTGAGTTTACCTAATCGATTATCGAATATTTAGGGCCTTTTGTCGATGTATGTACGTACTACTTTATCTGTTGAGTCATGGATGAGGTGGACAAAAATTGGAGGTCCTTTCGTGATCGCTGACAAATTTTGTCACTTTACGACAGTATGGGCATTGAGCGCTTTGAAGTATGATGGGCTGATGCAAATTAACCTGTTTACAATATCTCCTAACTCATTGAAATTAGTTAGTTTCGATTATTTGCCTTTGCTATACGTGGAATTGGCCTAAACTTTGTATGAATGTACTACACAAATTAATGGCCATATCGCTAGCGAACAGGCTGTGAAAGTTCAATTTGTAGTAATTAATTAACTAGTGAATGTCAGTGGAGTAACAGATTATGAAAACGCAAAAAGGTTTTACATTAATTGAATTAATGATCGTAGTAGCAATTATCGGTATTCTCTCAGCCGTTGCATTACCTGCTTATCAGGATTACATCAAGCGTTCAAAAGCAGCTGAAGTGGTTGGCATGGCCGACATGCCTAAGTCAATGATTGGCGAATATTTCAATGTAACAGAATCGCTTCCTTCTACAGCGACTGTCGGTGGCTTTGAATTGGATACCTCTTCTCAGTATGTGAGCGCAGCTTCCTACGCCAGTGGTGTTATTACGATTTCTGGCACTATTGACTCAGCAAACGATGTTGGTGTTGAATTATCTGCAACGATAGACGGCCGTATCATTGAGTGGGTATGTAATGCGACATTAGGTACTCAGATGTTGCCAGCGTCTTGCCGCTAATCCATACTTTAATTTCCTTTCTCGAGCCGGCTTTATGCCGGCTTTTTGCTTTTAGCCACAACGTATTTGATGCAAAAAAACGTATTGGATATAAAAGACTGTTTTCCGCTATATAACATCTGGTAAGTTTTTGTAAGCAATCGTCTAATGCGGTTTTTTGATGTTTGCTAGGCTGTATATCTGGTTTTGGTACAACGAGTTAGTCTGCTATTCTTAAAATTAATAATGGCAAGTCGTTTGGCTAACTCAAATATCTTGGCCGGGGATAAATAGTTGATACACATGCGTACTTTGACAGGGAAAAACCTCGGCGTTTTAGTTGGCGTATTGGTGGGCATATGTATTACTTGTGCCATTTATCAACCTGGGCTGTCGGGGCCCTGGCAGCTTGATGATGTTAGCATATTACCTGCTTTGGCAGCGCCGACTTCGTTTAATGATCTAATTATTACCTTGTCTAACCATGTGGCTGGGCCGATGGGCAGGCCTGTTTTTACCCTCAGCTTTATGCTATCCCATGCGCTACATGGTGACAGCTCTTGGTGGTTTAGGCTGGACAATTTAGTGCTGCATTTGGTTAACGGTGTATTAATTTGCACGCTGTTCAGTCTGCTACTGAGTAGGCTCAATCAATCATACCCAGTTCCGCAGCTTCACTTGGTCATCGCATTTGTTACTATGTTTTGGTTAGTGCATCCACTACAAGTAAGTACGGTGTTATATGCTGTGCAAAGAATGACGCAGTTAAGCGCGTGCTTTACATTGCTATCTCTTATCGCCTACACGGCTGGTCGGTCAGTGTTGTTAGAAAATCCTCGCAAGAGCGTTATTTATTTTTTTTTCGTATTGCCAGCATCGTTTTTGGTGGCGGTACTAAGCAAGGAAAACGGCGGGCTAGTCCCTCTGTTTATCATTATTATTGAGCTAACTATCTTTCAATTTAATGTCGCTGACGTATCGCGAAATAAGCTTTTTAGAGTGGTGCTCGTTGTTTGGATAGCACTTCCCTTGTTACTTGGCTTAACATTTATCATCTACTTGGCAAATAGCTTATTTGATTTCTCTACCAGAGAGTTTACTTTGCAAGAACGTTTGATGTCTCAAGTATCGATCGTTTGCGATTATATATCAGCGATTTTGGTGCCCAAACTGTCGTGGATGTCACTTTATCACGATGATTACGCAGTAGTTCGGACGATGACGGCGAAACAATGGCTGCAGTTACTATTGTTATTTGGTTTGACAATAGCGGCTCTATGTTATCGAGCGAGATATCCACTACAGAGCCTGGGATGGCTTTGGTTTGTGGTATCTCATCTTTTCGAATCCACCGTTTTTCCATTAGAGCTGGTATTTGAACATCGCAATTATTTGGCGATTGCTGGTATAGGCCTAATCGTTTTTAGCACGCTTGCGCGGTTGCGTACAGTGATAATATTTCAGATAACTGCGGTCGCGCTAGTAGTATGCCTCGCTGCAATTACTAGTATGAGAACTGATGTTTGGGGCGACCCTATGCGATCGGCACAGGTTAATCTAAAGTATCATCCCAATTCGATGAGAGCCTTACAGGATTATATTTACGTCTTGAAAAAGACTGGGAATCTCAAGAAAAGTATCGAGTTTTCATTGTTGGGCGCTAAGCTTTACCCTTCTGAGGCGGGCTATTATCTTCATGTTATAGATATTCAGTGTGAATATCTGCGTAAAGTTGAGCCAAAATTTTTCGATCTTTCAAAGAATATAATCAATAAACACAGGCTGTCAGCGTACGGCGTGTTTATGTTGGGCGACCTAGTTTACTTAGCTACGCATGACACATGTCAGGATTTGCTGTTGGAAGATAGACTGTTGCAATTATTAAACGATGCGTTACTCTTTGAAGATAAAGCCATTGATAGCAAACCCCGAGCGCTAAAAATACTTTATAGTTACCGTGCTGATGTCTATGTTTATCAATCACGCTATGATAGCGCAATACAAGATATTGACGCAGCAATAAGCGTGAGCAAAGACCCAAACTTATTCCTAAAAAAGATCGACTTGATCCTGGCTTCAGAAAGGCCGACAGCCGAAATTGAGTTAGCTTTAACTAGAGTAGTTGACACCATTCGCCATGAAAAAATTCAAGCTGGTTGGATAGCAACGCTAAAATTGGAGGCCGTGATGCGAGAGGCTGAACATAAAATTAAAGTCTATCATCAGAGCTTGTAAAATGGCGAAAAAACTTAGTCTTATTACAGTTATTGCCGCGCTAATAACAACCTATATTGTTTACTGGGCTGGGCTTAAAGGGCCATGGCTATTAGACGATATGGGTGCAATAGCGCCGATATTAGTCCACAACTATTCTTGGGAGCAGTTTATATATAACGCTACTACTGCCGTGGGTGGACCGTTAGGAAGGCCCGTTGCTACCATCAGTTTCGTTATTAATAGTATGCTACATGGCGATGATGTGTGGTGGTTTAAGCTGTATAATCTGGTACTACACCTAACTATTGGGATACTAATCTTTTTGTTATTGCGCAGACTGATCGTTCAAGAGTTAATGCGTGAAAATGCCAACGTAGCCTATTTTATTGTTAGTACGACGACTGTAGTTTGGCTGCTGCATCCGCTCCAAGTGAGCACAGTACTTTATGTCGTGCAAAGGATGACGCAGCTTAGTGTGCTCTTTATGTTGGCGGCACTGTTGACATATATAGCAGCACGGCAAGGTGACGGTAAAGGCCGAATGTATCAGATAGGACTACTGTTTATTGCTTTTCCAATATTATGGGGTTTGGGGTTGTTTAGTAAAGAAATTGCGATATTGTTGCCAATCTATGTGTTGATTATTGAGTATGTATTTTTCCAAAATGATAGAACAATGTTACTGCGTAATAGGTTTTTACAATCATTTTTTGTTATTTTTGTTATTATCCCAATTGTTGCTGGTATCGGCGTTTTGTTCTTGGTGCCTGAGAAATTTTTGAATTATAGCATTCGCAGTTTTACATTAGCAGAAAGATTGAATACAGAAGTATTTGTCGTTTTTAATTATT
>JANQMK010000073.1 GCA_028280085.1 Pseudomonadales bacterium | reverse complement strand
TTATTGGGGATAACAAGGCAGCCTTCTAAGAGGGCTGTCCTTAGCCCCCTTTTAGGGGGCATTAGCAAAACCACCTTCTAAGAAGGTGGATACTTTTTTCAAAGATTCTAATTACCAAACATTTTCAAAAAGAAGTGCACGGAAGCGTCTGGGCCATTGACGGAGACTGCCTAATGGGTGACACCATTACCACATATGAATTTTTAGAAAAAATATGTGTAATATATCTAGGCTTCTCAAAAGAATAGATGACGTTCTATGGGACAGTCCGCAAATATAGATAATGGTGTCGGTAATGTAGCGGCAAGTGGTTCTATCCAAGTATCGCCATCGATCACTATGTCTTATAAATTAACGGCAAGTGCTACAATACTCGGTAGTACTATAACAACTAGCGAAGTTGTGACCATAGATGTTGTGCCGCCGCTTGACCCAAACAACATGCCTAATCCGGAAGATATAGCACCTCTAATAGATCCAACCACTAGCAATTTTTTTAAAGATAACCAATTTCTGATTGATAATCAGGGGCAGCCTATACAAGTCAACGTTCAGCCCAATGCTTTACAAGAGAATTTGGCCGCCATCATAAAAGGGGAGGTAACCGATCGCACAGGTAATCCGTTGCCCGGTGTCCGAGTAGAAATAAAAGAAAATAATAAACTTGGATATACCGTAACACGTAATGATGGCCAATTTGATTTGATGGTTAATGGTGGTGGTTCACTAGTCTTGCAGTTATCAAAGCCAAACTATCTTACGGTCCACCGTCATATTGACACCGACCGCCATCAATTTTCTGTGGCTGAGTCCATAGTTCTGATCCCATTAGATAGCCAAGTGACAACGATTTCGGCGACAGCTTCTAGCATGCAAGTGGCACGAAGTACTATGGTGAGTGACGTTGATGGTGACCGCCAAGTTACGATGCTGTTTCCCCCTTCAACGACTGCAACACTTGAGTTAAAAAATGGAGAATTGCAGACGCTGTCTACTTACCAAGTCCGAGCAACCGAATATACAGTAGGGGATACCGGTCCCCAAGCCATGCCGGGTACCCTACCACCGCAAAGTGGTTACACCTATGCTGTTGAGTTATCTCTAGATGAAGCCATCAATGTCGGATCTAACAAAGTTACCTTTAATCATGCCATTCCTGTGTACGTCGATAACTTCATTGGTTTTAGCGCCGGTGGAGTTGCACCTGTTGGTTGGTACGATTATGCAAGTGCAAGTTGGGTACCTGCTGAAGATGGACGCGTGGTTGATATTATCGCAATAAATGGTGGTCAAGCCGCACTTGATGTCACTGGAGGTGGTGTTGCTGCCACTGCGACAGAGCTGGCTGAGTTAAATATCAATAGTGATGAGTTGGCACAGTTAGCATCACTTTATACCGCGGGTACATCGTTAGTAAGATTTCAAGTTAATCATTTTACACCCTACGATATTAATTGGCCTATCGCTCTGCCAGAAACGGCGGTTGAACCGCCGGAGTTAGATGGTGAAAACGATGGACAAGAAAATCCCAGTCGAGATTGTTTCGGCTTTGGCTCAATTATCGAGTGCCAAAGCCAAGTTATTGGTGAATCTGTTCCCATTGTCGGTACGCCTTATTTACTCAACTATCGAAGTTCACGAGCAAAAGGCTATGGTAAAAATCGCTTTACAGTCACTCTTACCGGTAACGATGTTCCGATAGACTTGTTACGTGTTGAGCTAATAGTTAATGTCGCCGGTAAAAAAACAACGCAGATATTTACACCAACGCCCAATCAAACAACTACATATACCTGGGACGGAAAAGATAGCTATGGGAGGGATGTTTATGGCCCAGTGACTGCTAACGTTACGATGGTTTATCACTATCCAGCATCTTATGCACGACCGAACTTCTCACTTGGCCCATCATTTGGGCTTCCTTCCAGTTGACCAGAACTTGAAGAAACGCTGGCTCGCGATGGGGTGACGGTTCGGTTAGTATCCAATAATATTTATACCCTGATCGCTAACCATGTGGACATTCAAATGGGGGGCTGGACGTTATCGCCTGCTCACTTCTATTCAGGTTTGGAAAAGACCTTATATAAGGGCGATGGTACACAGCAAGGTAATTTATGGGATACGAATAGCCTGCCAACTGTAAGTGAGTTTCTAAACTATAACATTGGATGGGCCGGAGCCGATTTCTTCGGGGTCATTGCGGTGGATCAGCGAGACAACTTTTACTTTACCACATTAAATGTAGCAGGTAGAGGTGGTGTATTTAGACGTGATAATAATGGCCAAGTCGCAAGGATAGTCGGTGGCGGCTCGGCAGCGATTACCAGCGCTGATGGTTTGCCAGCTCTCGACACCAAAATAACACCTCGTGTGTTAGCATTAGGTGGCCCAGATGAAGCACTCTATTTTGTCGCTAAAGGAGAAGATGAAAATGGTACTATTCTTCCCTGCGACTTTCTGTTCAAGTATGAAGTCGATGGCACACTGACTAACTTGCTCAAAAACGTATCTGACCCAACGCTTATTTGCAATAATACTCACCAAACCAGTGAGATACTAGATATTGCTGTAACAAGCGATGGCTCAATTTATCTAGCCCACTGTGAAACGCGAGCTGTAAACAACAGTTGTGACCATTATACGATTTCGAAAGTATTACCACTCGGTACCGTCCAACGCTACGCGTCTTCAACAACAGAATTGATGGACACATTCCATGATCTTACGGTTGACTCAAATGAAAACCTCTATCTACTTTATCAGCAAAGTGATAGCTTGGAACATAAAATTGTGCGTATCAATCCAAATGGCGATGTTGATTTAGTTGCCGGTGGTGTTGAGTTTTGCGCTGGCATTTGCGATGAGTATAGCCCGCCAGAATACCCGGATGGTGAATCGGCTAAAAATGTTCAATTGATGCCTACATTGCTATTTCCGCCACTGATTGAAGTCACCGATAACGGTGCTATCTATTATAATGATGGCCATCAGTTCCATTATATTTCTGACAGTGGTCTCATGTATCGGTATGCTGGAAAATCTTCGGCTGAATGTGACGAGAGTGCACCTACGCAGGTTACCAACCCGATAACCTTTAATAGTGCAGCAAGAAATACCTGTATGCCAACCCTCTTTTCGACCATTGGCCCTGATGAGTCATTGTATATGTTGGTGCCAAGTGAATTGCTCCTTCCAACAAAAATACTTAAAGTGTCGACAAGTAACAATATCTTTCGCAGTCAACTCTTTATACCGGATCAATCATCTGATCATATCTATAGTTTTGACAGTAATGGCAAACATCTTAGTACCGTGAGCCGGTTAACCGGTAAAACACTATTTACATTTGAATATGATGAAAACGGTTATTTAACCACAATTACAGATGGTGACAATCAGACGACAGAGATTGTTCGCAATGAATCGGTGATTGAAATTATCGCGCCATTTGGACAAAAAACCACGCTGGTAATGGATACCGAAGGCAATCTTGAGTCTATCGAAAACCCGGCTGGTGAACGTTATCGTGCTACCTATTATCCTGACACAGGTTTACTGGCTAGCTTTCAAGACCCGAAACTAAACCCTGCTTCCATTATAACGTATGATAGTGGGCTCCTTACCTACGACCAAGATCCGTTCGGTGGCTCTACTGCCTTAACGAAGACACCGGTTGAAGACGGCTTCACCGTTCTTAAAACGACTGAACAGGGGAGAGAAACTGTATATACAATAAAGCGCTTGCCCAATGGTAGTCAAACAAGCGAAATCCGCTTTCCCAACGGCAGCATGCAAAAGATGACCACGAACGGTGGCGTTACGCAACTTGATATGGCTTCAGGAACGACTGTCACTCAACGGCTGGTAGGTGATCCCCGATTTGGCTTTAGTGCGCCTTATATTAATGATCATCAAGTTATAACGCCTGGTAATTTAATGCTTCACACCAGTATATCTCGAGAAGTCGTTTTAGAAGATCCGAACGATCCCTTTAGTCAACTGATGCAACGTACTGACGCTGTCTCCTTAAATGGTAATACTTTTACCACCGTATTTGATGCAGCAACGATGACATTAACTACGACTACCCCTGAAGCCAGACAAATAACCGGCGTGATTGATTTATCTGGCCGGACTCGAGAAATACGTGTTCCCGGTTTAGCAACCCGTCATTTTAACTATGATACGCTGGGCCGGCTTATTTCAACGACCCAAGGGAGCGGAGCTACGCAGCGACAATTGACCTATGACTATGATACGACCCATGGCTATCTCACCCGAACGACAGACAGTCTTGGCCGTTGGATGGAATTACGGGATTACGACCTCGCTGGCAGACCCCATACGTTAGCCTACGATGATGGACGTATCATACGCTATGACTATGATGCAAACGGTAACCTTACCGCGATCACGCCAGACAGACGTCCCACTCATCAATTCCAGCATGATGCATTAAACCGTCTAGCAACCTACTCGCCACCTAGCCTTGGCTTACCCAATACTAAAACAGACTACACATATACCTTAGATCGGCGACCATCTCAGGCAATCCGTCCAGACGGTACCACAGTGACTATGAGCTATGATCCTACTAGCGGGTTTGTGGATAAGATGGCTTGGGGCACAAATCAATTTACCTATACCTATCACCCCACCTCTGGCCAACTCAACACTATCACCTCGCCCTACGGCAGTGACCTACGTTTTACCTATGATGGTAATCTCTTGCAAAGCCAACAGTGGAGTGGCGCTTTTAACGCTACCATCAACCAAACTTATACTAATGATTTCCGCACCAAAACTCGTGATATTAACGGTCTTCATGGTGTCACCTATCAATATGATAAAGATGGTCTGTTAACGGCAGCGGGTGATTTGAGTCTAACTCCTGATACTCAACACAGCTTGATACGCGCTACGACACTCAATCAAATTGCAACAAACCTAGATTACAATGAATTTGGTGAACTGATTGACTATCAGACTCTCTATCAATCAATGAATCTCTTGCACTTAGATTACCATCATCGAGACAAGCTTGGCCGAATTACCGATGTTACTGAAACTATTAACGATGGGATTATGACAACGAACACTTACCAATATGAATATGACGTGCAGGGACGACTATGGCAGGCCACCAAAAACAACCTCACTACGGAGTATGGTTATGGCGCTAACAATAACTTAACGCATATAAACGGGGTAGAGGTGGCCACCTACGATGATCAGGATAGACTGCTTCAATTCGGCAACTTTCGTTATACTTACAACCTAGCAGGTGATCTTACCTCAAAGACAGCAATTGCCACGGCACAAACCACTCATTATCACTATGACCCCATGAGCAACCTCACCCAAGTTGATTTGCCTAATGGCACCGTGATTACCTATGTGATTGACGGCGCCAGCCGCCGTGTGGGTAAGCGGATTAATGGTCTATTAGCTCAAACATGGATCTATAAGGATAGGCAAAATCCAGTGGCAGAGCTTGATGGTAATGGTAATGTGGTGAGTACCTTTGTGTATGGTACAAAGGCTACTGTACCTGACTACATGGTAAAAAATGGCATCACCTATCGTATTATTTCTGATCAATTAGGCAGTGTTAGATTGGTGGTCAATGCTGAGTCTGGTGAAATTGCCCAGCGTATCGATTATGATGTTTGGGGTAATGTGCTACTGGATACCTCGCCCGGCTTTCAGCCATTTGGCTACAGCGGGGGGATTTATGATACTGATATTGGTTTAGTGCGCTTTGGTTTCAGAGACTATGATCCCTATGCTGCACGTTGGACGACTAAAGATCCCATTGGTTTTAGAGGCGGGTTAAATGTGTATACCTATGTTAATAATAATCCGGTTAACTTAATTGATCCTACGGGGTTGGAGGCGATTGGAAATCCAGAAATTATTATCGATGATAGTAATGAAGAACGTTTGCGACCATATCCGGATTGGAATTTTCAGGAACCAGATTGGGAATTTGATGTTGTCTTGGAAGAGTTCGAAGATCTTACACCGACGCCGGATGGTTTTCAGCCCGGCTCGCCTGGCTATGCGGAAGGTTGTGTTACTATTACT
>JANQMK010000062.1 GCA_028280085.1 Pseudomonadales bacterium | reverse complement strand
TGGAAAAAAACATGATATTAATGTGCAAGAGATTGTTGCCCTGTCAGAACAGGACGATGAAGATGCTGCTCATACCGTGGCGATCTATAAGCTGCAGTTGGCCGTATCGTTAGCGCAGATAGTGAATATTATCGATCCGGAAGTTATTGTTTTAGGCGGTGGACTGTCTAATATCGCCAGTCTTTATAATGATATTCCGTTACTTTGGCGGCCGCATATTTTTTCTGATGAAGTCCATACTAAGCTACTCCGTGCGCAGTGGGGAGACTCGAGTGGCGTTAGAGGTGCCGCTTGGTTATAAAACCATGACTGGGGCATTTCCTCATTATTCAGAGGTGCCCTAGTAATCAGAATAACAATTTAAGAGGGTATCAATTAAAAGGGTATCAACGCTTTCATATCTGCTAGCGGTACTACTGCACTACTTGCTTTAGATACACATTGAATCGTCGCAAATTGCCAGTCTCGGTCGTTATTGTTTTCTATTCCACAGTACTTCTTGCCCGCCACCTTCTCGAGCCAATAGGCGAGCGCAGACAAATAGCAAATCTGAAAGTCGATTGAGGTAAATCATTCCCTGTTGGTTGATCTCTTCTGATTCTGCTAGCTTCACTACTGTACGCTCGGCGCGACGGCAAACAGCTCGGGCATGATGGCAATGGGCGGCGGCTTTATTGCCGCCGGGTAGGATAAAATTTTTTAATGCTGGTAGTTCCTCGTTGAGTAGATCTATTTGTTGTTCCAGAGCCGCTATTTTTTCTTCAACGATAATGGTGTAGCCGGGGATGCAAAGCTCGCCACCGAGATCGAAGAGTTGGTGTTGGATTGTATTAAATAAGCTGAGAAATCGATGTCCTGCATTGAGCTCGGCAATAAGAACCCCGATTAGGCAATTTAATTCATCCACGTCTCCATAGGCGTTAACACGAAGGCTAGATTTTGCGACGCGGCTACCGTCACCTAAGCCAGTTGTTCCTTTATCACCTGTTTTGGTGACAATTTTAGATAGTCTATTGCCCATAATACTTACCGACTTACCCCATTTTTTTAAAGTAGTGCGCTAGTGTAACGCCAACACGGCGATATTCGCAATTTATAACCAAGCTTTTTAGCGAGTAATAACGCTTAAAATTAAAGCAGCGAGCAGATGGTCGGCAGTATAGTAGAGCTTATTTCTCTAATAGATGGGATGGGGTAAGAACGGTTGGGCTGTGAAAGCAAGTGCGATTGTTGCAGCGGTGCTTGGCGGTGTTCTTTAATACCTAGACAGAAAAAAAAGTGGCGCCCATATCAGAAGCCTGTTATCGGAGGCTTTTTTATACTAGCTGCGACTGGCAGTGTGTTAATTCTGGCGGGGGAGCCTCATGCCAATGAAACACTGTGTACGGTATTAATGGGACAAATTCTTTGGGTAGAGTATTCTCAGCTGGTTCCTATTGCTATAGTGTATCTGATTCTACTTTGTTATTGGCGTTTTGTGACCAATTTGATGGGGGCTGCTGGCTTATACCTCATTTTTGCTGTGGCGATTACCTTATCAGTTCAGGTAGTAGGAGTTTACCTAGTGTTTGGCAGTCTGATCATACCAGCGTTAGCGACGGTGAAATGGCAGACAAAAAAGCGTATTATCATGGCGTATTTGATGGGGCAGCTTGTCCTATGTGGTTGGACTTATGTTATCGATGATTGCCGATTTGCCGAGCGAGCCACTGATCGTGGGGTGTTTAGGGCTGTTTGCTGCCACTGTGGCTTTGATTCCCAATCATCAATAATGTTGCCCAATAATGTCGATGGTGGTGATACAACAGTGGTGATACAACAACGCGTTAGCCATATGGGATGAGCTTAATGAATAGCTTTATTTGTTAGGAGGAATTGTTTTATGCCATCTTTTGATGTCGTGTCAGAAATTGATATTCATGCCTTGACCAATGCTGTTGATCAGGCTGCCCGCGTTGTCAACACTCGGTTTGATTTTAAAGGCGTCGACGCCAAGTTTGAGCGGGATGAGCGTGTTGTCACTATTTTTGCCGATGCGGATTTTCAAGTAACCCAAATGCTGGATATGTTGAGAGATACGCTAATCAAAAATAATATTGATCCCAAGTGTATTGATGCAGGTGATGTTGAGATTTCTGGTAAACAGGCAAGACAGCGAATAACCATGCGTCATGGTTTAGATAAAGAGCTGACGAAAAAGATTGTTAAAATCGTTAAAGAGATGAAATCTAAAGTCCAAGCATCTATCCAGGGCGAACAAGTGCGCATTACCGGTAAAAAGCGCGATGATTTGCAAACTGTTATTGGACATTTAAAAGAACAGAATATCGATATGCCGTTGCAGTTTACTAATTTTAGAGATTAATAGGTAATAACTTGCGTTCTCATTCTCTATACCAACGAAATAGCATTGAGGCAATAAATAAAAATATGATGCACATAAACGTTAGTGCCCATAGATGATGACTGATATCAGCGAGCGTTGCGCCGTTAATCATGACCTCTCTGGCGGCCTGTACTGTGTGAGTTAGCGGTAGCAGTTGTGAAATACCAATCAGCCAATTAGGCGCGCTATCCAATGCAAACCATAGTTCTGACAATAGTAGCATGGGAAAGCTAGCAAAGTTTAGCAAACCGCCGGCGAGTTCTTCGCTTTCAGTACGGCTAGTAAGGACTAAGCCAAAACTTATCATCGAGAACCCGCCCAAAAAGGCAATAACATAGAGTAGCCAGTAATTGCCAATCATCAGAAAATCGATGAATAGATCACAGCCTATGTAAATAATCGTGACTACGGTAATGATAACGCAAAGACGTGATATAACTTGTGCTGCTAAAAACTCTAGTGCGGTGACTGGTGTTGCTTGGAGTCTTTTGAGTACACCATTTTTACGGTAACGTACAATGACAAAGCCGACGCCAAACAGTGCGCTAAACATGAGATTCATCCCCAGAACTCCTGGCATAGCCCAGTCCACGTAGCGTATTTCTTTGCCTTCGATAACTTGTTTATGGTATTGCCGTGAATCTGTTGACAATAATACTTCTAACGCTTGTCCAGCGGAGGACCGTTTGTTTATCCAGTACTGTTTTTTCTGTATATCAAAAAGTAAATCAATTTGATGGTGTTTGATTCTGCTGAGTGCTTTGTCGAGATCGTCGAATGGCAGTTGCTGTATATAGTCGGCCTGTAATACTTTGGGCAGTTTGTCTGCGGTAGTGTTTACATCGGTAGGTTGTAATACTCCAATCTTAAAAATGGTAGGTTGATTGTCAGAAAAGGCGAAGGTAAAGGCCATGATAATAAAAATGGGAAATATAAAAGACCAGGCTAAGGCGCCTTTGTCGCGATAGTATTCTTTGTTGCGTGCTACTAATAAAGCTAAAAAATTTTTCATAATGGTTGCGAATTTGTTGGCTTAATTTAATCTCTGAGTGTTGAACCTGTCAATTTAATAAAAAGGTCTTCTAACGTGGGGCTGCGTACACGCAGTGAGTTGAGATTAATATTGTGTTGGATAAGTTGCTGCAGCGTGAATTCTATATTGTTAGAGTAAATCTCTATTTGATCTCCCATGACAAATTTTACCCCTAACTCTTCTAATTGTGTCTGTGTTTTGAGTGAGGCGTCAAGGCAAATATAGTTATAGTTAAAATGGCTTTTTAGTAAATGTTCTGGAGAACCTTCGGCAATAACTTGGCCTTTATCAATGATGAGGAGTTGATCGCAGAGGTATTCCGCTTCTTCCATATAGTGTGTAGTCAACAGAATAGTTTTACCTTGCTGTTTTATTTGTTTGATAACTTGCCAAAAATGGCGCCTTGATTGTGGATCTAAGCCAGTCGTTGGTTCATCTAAAAAAACGATATCAGGGTTGTTGATCAGTGCCAGTGCTAA
Source organism: Pseudomonadales bacterium (assembly GCA_028280085.1). GTDB lineage: Bacteria > Pseudomonadota > Gammaproteobacteria > Pseudomonadales > JANQMK01 > JANQMK01. The sequence continues at coordinate 31,543 of JANQMK010000062.1, read as the reverse complement.
TAATAGACGTTGTTTTTGGCCGCCGGATATTTTTGTGGTGTATTTATCAATAAAATCATGGAGATCGCAGGTTTCAATGAGTTGTTCAATGGATGATGTATGGGCGTATAAACTGTGGAATAGTTTTAGGGTTTCTTTCACCGTTAAAAAGCTAAACATCGCTGTTGATTGAAATTGAATACCGGCAACCTGAGAAAAAGTTTTATCTCTTTTTTCTCCGCGATAGAGAATGTCGCCAGACGAGGGCTCTTTTATGCCTTCGATCATCTCGACGGTTGTCGTTTTACCTGCGCCATTAGGGCCTAAAAGTCCTAAACAAATACCTTCACTAACGGTGAAACTGATATTATTTACGGCAATAGTCTTATCGTAATATTTGCAAAGTTCTTGTACTTCTAGAATAGCTTTCATAGAGTATGTTGTCGGGCTGGGTTGTATTAAATTAGGTCACTATAAATTATATTGTGTTGCAACTAATAACGGTATTACCGTATTAAAGCTAGTAAAAATGTACTGTCACAGTTGGATGATTTGCGTTAGGTGTTTGAGACATTTTCTACCTGTATATTCGAGTTTACTTGTTTTTTCATCAGATAAATAGCCAGTAAAATTGCCGGCAGGCCGAGTATGGCGGCATAGAGAAAAAAAGCTTCATAACTAGTGCTATCGACAATCATACCGGAGAAGCCGCCAATAAATTTCCCAGGTAACGTCATGAGAGAACTAAATAATGCGTATTGAGTCGCGGTATAACATGTGTTGGTTAAACTTGATAAATAGGCTATGAAAACGACATTAGATATGCCGCCTGATAAATTGTCAGCGCTTATTATTACGCTGAGTAGAACTAAACTTTTAGGCTGTATTGCCATCCATGCAAACAATAGGTTGGTAGATGCCACCAGAATGGCGCCGATAATCAGCGGGCGAAATAAGCCAAAGCGCGCCACTAGTAGCCCTCCTAATATTGAACCAGCGATTGTCATAAAGAAACCGAATACTTTTGCGATGGAAGCGATTTCACTTTTGCTATAGCCTAAATCCAGGTAAAAAGGATTAGCCATAACACCCATTGTGATGTCACTGATTCTGAAGACTGCGATAAAGATTAAGATGACAAAAGCCAGTACGCCGTTGCGTTTGAAAAATTCAACGAATGGTGCGACCACAGCGGTAGAGAACCATGCTATTAATTTTCGCGGCAAAATGACGGGAATAGCAGGTATTTTGTCGCTTACATCAACAATTCTCTGTTGTAATTGCTGTGTCTCATGGTCAACAACCTTCTTAGGTTCCGCTACCAGTAGTGTGGTTATGACACCGACTACCATCAAGCCTGCCATGGTAAAATAGGCATAGTTCCAGGTGGACCAATCAGCGATATAAAATGCACCTGCCCCCGCGGCCAGCATTGCCGATCGGTAACCTAATATATAACTGGCTGCCATCGCGCCTTGTAAAGTTTTGTCTGCCGCTTCAATTCGATAGGCATCGATACAAATGTCTTGGGTAGCGGAAAAAAAAGCGACCGCGATAGCTAATTTCGCCAGTGTGCTTATAGCGGTGGTTGGTTCCATGAACGCCATGGCGGCCAGGCTCAGCATGATGCCGAGTTGAGCTAGTAGCAACCATGACCTGCGCTGTCCCATGATGTCGGTTAATAAAGGCAATTTTTTACTATCCACAATCGGGGACCAAAGTACCTTAATAGAGAACAGGATGCCAACCCAGCTAAAGAAACCGATAGTTGTCCGGCTTATGCCTTCATCTCTTAACCAAGCTGACAGCGTTGAGAAAATGAGTAAATAGGGTAGGCCTGCAGAGAAACCGAAAAATAACATCGCAGCGATACGGGGGTGGCGATAGACCAGCAGTGATTCTTTCCAGCTCAGCTGATTATCTGCCATTATTAGCCCTGCTTACCGCAATTGTTGAAAAAAACTGAATTGGATTGCCTATGGAGTGGTTTATATAAAATAACATGTAGACTCATATCGTCTGAGTTGCTAAGGGCGCCAGAGGTAAGTTTGCAGATCTACCCTATCGTTTTTAAATTTGATGCCTTCTCTCACTAGGCGTTTTTTTTGTACTCGGCCTGAAGAGCTATTTGCTAAAGAAATCATGCCCCGGCTATTAATTACACGATGCCATTGTAATGTACTATCTTTGGGTAGGTTTTTTAGTGTATTACCCACTAAGCGCGCGGCGCCGGGTAAGCCTGCAAGTGCCGCTACTTCTCCGTAGTTTAGGACCTTTCCAGCAGGTATTTGAGCAATAACCTGAATAATCTGCTGCTGCTTATCGCTATAGCTAGACTTATCATTGTGATATTTATTATTTGTCACAATCTTTATCTGTCACAATACAATATATATGCAACAAAACAGCAAGAGTTGCTGTTTTGGGGCCTCATTTAAATTTAAGATTTTGGCATTTTGGCAAAAGTTAAGACTTATAACCTTAATGCTGCATCAATTTCTATTGTACGTCCAGATAAATAATCATTCTCAAAAATATATACAGCGGTGTGTGCAATTTCTTCTGGTTTACCCAGTCGTTTGAGCGGAATAAAAGACGCCATCTTTTCTAGCGCCTCCGGTTTCATGCTAGCAACCATTTCGGTAGCAATAAAGCCCGGTGCGATTGCCGCTGTTCGAATACCGTAGCGGGCCAGTTCTTTTGCCCATGTCACCGTGAGAGCTTCAACGCCAGACTTAGCGGCAGAATAGTTGCTTTGGCCCATGTTGCCTGCTTTAGAGATGCTGGCAATATTGATGATTACGCCGGCCGTATTGCCTTCGATCATTTTAGTGGCCGCTTCGCGACCGCATAGGAAGACGCCAGTTAAATTGACGTCAATGACTGCTTGCCATTCTTCTAATGACAGGCGCTTGGTAACTTCTCCATCTTTTGCTTTTATCAGCAGGCCGTCGCGTAAAATGCCAGCATTATTGATCAGACCATCAAGTCGTCCATAGTCTTCAATAATTTGATTAAAGGTATCCTCAACTTCTATTTCGCGCGAAATATTGACGAGGTAGCCGCGACCGGCACCACCTAACTCTTCGCACAACGTCGATGTTTCTTGCAATTTTTCCTCGTTTAAATCGAGTAACGCCAATTTCGCGCCTTTGCTCGCTAAGCCTGTTGCCATCGCTCTTCCTAGGCCTTGTCCACCTCCGGTGATGGCTATGACTTTATCTTTTAAATCCATTTTCGGCCTCTATGTATAGTTGCTTATTCCTATTCTCTTAAGCTTTACAGAAATATTTGAGGCCCGCCAGTTATTGCATGATTTATCCGAACTTTTTTACCTGTATTTGTGATAGTCATTTCGCATTGGCTAATTTAAATTCAAAAATACGTTTGATTTTTATTAAAATTTGTTTTGCCGGCTTGGGCAATAAAATACATCTGAACACGAGGAACTAAATTTGTTCTAAGCCGACGAATTGATAGAATAGTCGGCCGATGGGATGTTTTTTGTCATCTTGAATTTTTTTATCGGTGTTTTTGGTATAAATTTCGATCGATTGCGGCTCGGTTTGAGCGTGTGGGAGTAAACGTGCCCCTATTATTTTTACTATTTGTCATTATGCCTATTGTTGAGATGTCGATCTTGATCGCCGTGGGAACCCGTATAGGCGCGCTTTCAACAATTGGCTTAGTGTTGTTTACGGCGCTATTAGGTAGTGTGATGTTACGTCAACAGGGTCTGGATACCTTATTTAGGGCCAGGGCGAGAATAGATAGTGGCGAAATACCCGCGCATGAACTTATCGAAGGCTTGATATTGGCGGTTGGTGGTGCGCTGTTAATAACACCGGGGTTTGTGACCGACTTTATGGGTTTTCTTTGTTTGTTACCGCAAACGCGGCATGTTGCTATTGCTAAGCTGAGTCAGCGAGCGATGTTTGCTGCCAATATTCATACACACCAACGTGCGTGGACACAGGAGCGATTTGACCACAGCGGGTCTAGCCCCTTTAAACAGAATACAAATAGCAATAAGAGAAATTCATCAGAAACACTGGAAGGGGAATTTTCTCGTGATGATGACAATGTTTAGTTAGTGACTACTAAGCTAAGGTGGCTGGGCTATTTCAGTATGAAAAATGCTTAAATTTTGTAGTAATTTAAGTTGCTAAGAAAATTTTGTCACAATAGTAGTTGAAATACCCAAAAAACACCCCATCTATCCCGTACCTATTTGCCTGTACTTTATGCAAAGTTAGTATTGTACTAAATTTGCATGCTCAGCTATTTCCCTTGAAATAGCGATTTCAGGCACTATATATAGACCCACTCTGCCGGCTAAGTCCGGAGAATTTGTTAACAAAAATAGATGATACTGGGAGAAACAGTTCAATGAATATTCGTCCGTTATACGATCGCATTGTGGTGCGTCGCGAGGAAGAGGAGACAACATCAGCTGGTGGTATTGTTCTACCAGGAGCGGCATCGGAAAAGCCAAACCGTGGAGAAGTTGTTGCAATTGGTGAAGGTGCTGTATTAGATAACGGTGAAATTCGCCCGCTTAAAGTTAAGGTTGGCGATACCGTAGTTTTTGGCCAATATTCTGGTTCAAATACGGTGAAAGTTGGTGGTGAAGAGCTGATCATTATGAACGAAAGTGAAGTGCTGGGTGTGCTTGAAGGCTAGGACGATAGTTGACCAGAGCCCTGCATTACCGGAACGTGCTAAATTTGGGGGCGCTCCAAGATGTGTATGGCCCGTCCAAGATATTGAATACACTTAAGAATTTGACAATATAGGAAATTGAAAAATGGCTAAAGACGTAAAATTTGGTGATAGCGCTCGCGCTGGTATGTTGACTGGTGTCAACACCCTCGCTGATGCAGTAAAAGTAACCTTGGGACCTAAGGGCCGCAATGTTGTGCTGGACAAGTCGTTTGGTGCGCCGACCATCACTAAAGATGGTGTTTCAGTGGCAAAGGAAATCGAGCTCGAAAATAAGTTTGAGAATATGGGCGCTCAAATGATTAAAGAAGTGTCTTCTAAAGCGAGTGATGCAGCAGGTGACGGCACCACGACTGCAACGGTTTTGGCCCAAGCCATTGTTAATGAAGGCTTAAAATCTGTTGCAGCTGGTATGAACCCAATGGATTTAAAACGTGGTATCGATAAAACAGTTACTGCAGTCGTTGAAAAGCTAACGACTCTGTCAGCGCCCTGTGAAGATTCTACTGCTATTGCCCAAGTCGGAACTATCTCTGCAAACAGTGATACCCAGGTAGGTAGCAGTATTGCTGAAGCGATGGAGAAAGTCGGCAAAGAAGGTGTTATTACGGTTGAGGAAGGCTCTGGTCTTGATAACGAGCTTGATATCGTTGAAGGTATGCAATTTGATCGTGGTTATCTCTCTCCTTACTTTATCAATAACCAAGATACAATGAGTGCTGAGCTTGAGCAGCCTTTTGTTTTATTGGTTGATAAGAAAGTGTCAAACATTCGTGAACTGTTGCCACTACTTGAAGGTGTAGCAAAGGCAAGTCGGCCATTGCTAATCATTGCTGAAGATGTAGAAGGCGAAGCGCTTGCTACGCTGGTTGTTAATAATATGCGGGGTATCGTGAAAGTTGCTGCGGTTAAAGCGCCTGGCTTCGGTGATCGTCGCAAGGCAATGCTGCAAGATATTGCTATTCTAACTGGCGGCACAGTGATTTCTGAAGAGATCGGTTTAGACCTAGAAACGGCGACTCTAGAAATCTTAGGTTCCGCTAAGCGTATTGTGATAGATAAAGAGAACACCACAATTATTGATGGTGCCGGCGCTGTGGCAGATATAGAAGCGCGGGTCGGTCAAATTCGAAAAGAAATCGAAGCCTCTTCTTCTGATTATGATCGCGAGAAGTTGCAGGAGCGTGTAGCTAAATTAGCTGGCGGTGTGGCAGTTATTAAGGTCGGTGCTGCAACAGAAGTAGAAATGAAAGAAAAGAAAGCTCGTGTAGAAGATGCGCTACATGCAACGCGTGCCGCGGTTGAAGAAGGTGTTGTACCTGGTGGTGGTGTTGCTTTGGTACGCTCATTAGCCGCAACTGATAATCTCAAGGGTGATAATGAAGACCAAAACGTAGGTATTGCAATTACTCGCCGTGCCTTAGAAGCGCCGTTACGTCAAATTGTAACGAATGCGGGTGAAGAGTCTGCCGTTGTACTTGATAAGGTTAAAGCGGGTGATGGTAACTTCGGCTTTAATGCACAGACTGGCGAGTACGGCGATATGATCGCAATGGGTATTCTAGACCCAGCAAAAGTGGTTCGTACGGCATTGCAAGCGGCAGCGTCTATTGCAGCACTGATGATTACCACGGAGTGTATGGTTACCGATATCCCAGAAGATAAGGCCGCTCCAGCAGGTATGCCTGATATGGGCGGTATGGGTGGCATGGGCGGTATGGGCGGCATGATGTAGTCAGCCCTTTGTATATTCGGCCATAAACCTGGTCATAGCGCAAATTGCGTGAAACATGGAAAGCCTCGATTAACTCGAGGCTTTTTTGTTTCTAGGGCACCTTGAGTCATTTTCTCATTATTCAGGAGCGGCCTAGTTTTTACTGCAGTGACTTGTGTGATTGATGGCGTATAAAAAATGTCAGAGAGGTACTTTGCCGCTATTTTTCTCATCTTCAATCATGAGGAGTAGCGGTAACTGTAAATAAATGGTATTTACGAATAGGTAAAATTCAGCTAAAACAGTAAGCTAATTAAGTAATTAAAGTCTGGCTGCCATTCAACTTTTACGATACTGGGTATATTACCGACAGCCTAATGCTTTACTATTACCTGATCTTTCCGTCGCTGTCTGGGTCGGTAAACTAGTAGTGAAGGCAGTGTGGAAGGCTTACACGGCACTCTTCACAGTACTATAGTGAACTAGGAGTGCACCAGGGCCTAGCATTAGCTGAGCAAGCGGTAATTAATCTCGATATTAGTGGAACTGAACGTGTGCGCCTGATTTGGATAAATGGGAACGAGCGTTGTGAAAGAACCGAAACCTGACGATTTTGCCATTATTCCTGAAAGAGATGAGATCGCTTCTTATAGAAGTCGACATGGTAACGCAGCTGCCACCTCCACTGGTAATGTTGCCAGTGTCGCCCCGCCGGTCAAGACCAGTGTTAAGTTGTTTATATTTATTGCGTTTATCATTGCCTGTGGTGCAGTCGGCTTAGCTCTATATTTGAAGCTTGAGCTGGATAAAGCGAATGGGCATATTGCGTCCTCGCAAAAACGAGTAAAACTGCTGGAAGATCGCTTGTCGATTACTGATGAACACGCTAGTGAGTCAGCAGTTGTGTTAAAGATGAAACTAAAAGAACATGACTCTGAAATTCGCAAACTGTGGGCAATATCATACAATAAGAATAAGCAAGCTATCGCGGAAAATAAGGAAAATGTTGCCAAGAACCAGGAAGATTTAGCCGCTCAAGAAAAATTAATTACCACCAACACAAGTGGTGTGGGTAACAATCAGGCCGCTCTAGAAGCGATGCAACGCCAAATAAAAAGCCACACGAATAAAGTTGAGCAGCATGCTGGTTTACTACAAGCGATGGACGCTCGTCTTATTAGTTTGGATGAAACTGGTACAGCGAATAATTCAACATTAGGCCAATTGGCATCAGACTATAAAATGTTGGAGCTGAGAGTTGATACAATAGATAAGTTAGCTACTACAGTAACCAATGATAACGGGGGGGTGAAGGTGAAGAAGCTCGAAGAAGGCATCAGGCGTAACACTGATGCGGTCACAGGCATTAATGCCCACAGAAAACAGATTAACAAAGAGTTGTTGCAGCTAAAGCAAGAGATACAACGCCTACAAGGCATCACTCCCAATCCTGGTTAATGAATGCAAAAATTAAATGCGTTTAAAATGAAGAAAAATCAGGTGCGCGCTTTTCCAGAAAAGCTGTCATAGCTTCACGAGACTCAGGTCCTTTGAGTAACTGCTCGAACAATTTAAATTCCCTTTGCATCGTTGCGGTAATTTGTTCTTGATAGCTTTGTTTGAGTAATGACTTAGTTGTTTGCAGTGCCGTGGGTGGGAGTGCTTCGAGTCTTTGACAATATTCATGTGCTTTAGCTAAGTAGTTTTCCTCAGTGGTGACAGCATTAACGATGCCATAATTGAGTGCGTCAGCTGCACTAAATTTATCACCTAGTAACAATAGCTCGGATGCTTTAGCGTGACCGACCAACATAGGCATTAAGAAGCTAGAGGCGGCTTCTGCGCACACGCCTAACGGCGTAAAAGGCAGTTTAAAAACAGCCTGGTCAGCCGCAACTACGATATCGCAATGTAATAATGCGGTTGTTCCGATACCGACCGCGGGACCGTTAACGGCAGCGACAATTGGCTTCTTCGTGGTCACAAGTAGAGATAAAAGTCGGGCTACAGGGGTTTCTTCATCACCGTCGCTACGACCGGCAAAATCTGTTAAATCATTACCCGCGGTAAAACAGTCATCAGTACCGCGTATTAATATAGCGCGGATATTGTTATCGTTGTCGGCTTCAATCAAAGCGTCACCCCATTTCGCGTACATTTCTTGGGTGAGCGCATTTCTTTTGTCAGGCCGATTCATTTGAATTGTTAATGTTCTGCCGTTAGTAGACGTAAGAATATGAGACATAGTGAACTCCGACATGCAGTACGTGTTTTAGATTGGGTTGTTTTAGATTAGGGTATGTTGTCAATTTGAGCGCCCTCAGTCAATCATTAATACCATGTTAAAGAGGCAGGAATTGATCAGTGTATTGGATGAGATTAAGACTTGGTGACAACGTTGGTTTGTCATTTTTAGTCTGTCATTTGGTGACGACAATGCATATTGAGATTTTGACACCGTGTCGCGTGATAATAGTGTACAATAGCGTCTTATATTGATCATATAGCAATCTTTGTGGAACGGAACTGCTATTAATGCTGGCCTAAACAATTTCTTCATTATTTTGATAATCATGACAGCCTAAATCCCATAGTAAATGAAATGACCCGCGGGTTTAGCTGAATAATAAGGAGCGACTTTAACAATGACGGTTATTCGCCAAGATGATCTTATCGACAGTGTTGCTGATGCGCTGCAGTTTATTTCTTATTACCATCCTATCGATTTTATTCAAGCTGTGCATGCAGCCTATCTAAAAGAAGAAAGCCAGGCAGCAAAAGATGCTATGGCTCAAATCCTCATTAATTCGCGCATGTGTGCTGAAGGTAAACGGCCTATTTGCCAAGATACGGGGATTGTTACCGTATTCGTTAAAGTTGGTATGGACGTAACCTGGGACGCAGAGATGAGCTTGAACGATATGATTAATGAGGGTGTGCGCCGCGCTTATACCCATCCGGATAATGTCTTACGAGCGTCTATATTAGTCGACCCTGCTGGCGCAAGAAAAAATACCAAAGACAATACGCCCGCTGTTATTCATACCGAAATCGTTGCTGGAAATACCGTTGATATTCAGGTGGCGGCTAAAGGCGGTGGGTCAGAAAACAAATCAAAAATGGTCATGTTAAACCCTTCTGATAGCATTGTAGATTGGGTCGTAAAAACCGTGCCGACTATGGGGGCCGGGTGGTGCCCGCCAGGCATGTTGGGTATAGGTATCGGAGGTACAGCGGAGAAATCTGCTGTGTTGGCGAAGGAAGCGTTAATGGAGCCCATTGATATTCAGGCATTGCGTGAACGCGGCCCTAAAAATCGTATTGAGGAGCTGCGCCTAGAGATTATGGAAAAGGTCAACGCGCTTGGTATTGGCGCCCAAGGCCTTGGTGGGTTAACAACGGTGATGGATGTTAAAATTAAGGACTATCCCACCCATGCAGCCTCTCTGCCGGTAACGATGATTCCAAATTGCGCTGCTACCCGGCATGCCCATTTTGTGTTAGACGGTTCTGGCCCAGCACTACAAACGCCACCGAGTCTTGATGATTGGCCTGAGATTACGTGGGATGTGGGACCTACTGCACGCCGCGTTAATCTTGATACTGTTACCCAAGCGGACATAGAAGAGTGGCGGCCTGGTGAAACGCTGTTACTGAGCGGGAAAATGCTTACTGGGCGGGATGCAGCGCATAAGAAAATACAAGAAATATTTGACCGTGGCGAAGAATTACCAGCGGGTGTAGATCTTAAAGGTAAGTTTATTTATTACGTTGGCCCTGTCGATGCAGTGCGTGATGAAGTGGTCGGCCCGGCAGGACCAACAACGGCAACGCGTATGGATAAGTTCACCGATATGATGCTAGAAAAAACGGGCTTGCTTGGCATGATAGGTAAGGCTGAGCGTGGGGCTGTAGCTATTGACGCCATTAAAAAGCACCGATCAACTTATTTGATGGCAGTTGGGGGAGCGGCTTACCTAGTGTCGAAAGCAATAACTGGGTCACGAGTTGTAGCATTCCCTGAGCTAGGCATGGAGGCGATTCATGAATTTGAAGTAAAAGACATGCCTGTTAGTGTCGCTGTTGATGTTAATGGAGAATCTGTGCATCAAACTGCGCCGGCTATTTGGCAGGTAAAGATAGCCGACGCGGCTAAAGCGAGCTAAGCACTAAAGTAAGAAATTAAGTTAAGAACTATACGCGGTGTAACGGGGCATACTGCCGTGCTTGCTAAGTAAAGTTCTATATATCTTCTACTAGCGTTATGGTTATTAAACGGGTACACCCATTGCTTTTAGATAGCCGTTATCTTGCAGGTCTGCTAACCCACTTTCTCGGTTCGCTCGAGCTGCCATGATACGTTCTTCATCGTTGGCATATTTTTCATCCCATTCTATTAGCTTCGGTGTCATGAAATGGTGCCATAGTGGTGGTATCAAAGCTATCAGCACGGTAGTTAAGTAGCCGTTAATCATCATTGGCGCCCCTTCATAAGGTTTGAGATCCCAAAAAGGCACGTCTCCTTTGGCATGATGATGTGAGTGGCGAGGTAAGTTAAATAATGCCCAACTGCTAATTTTCTTGTTGGAGTTCCATGAATGTTTCGGTTCAACGGGTACTTCGATATTGCGTACAATGCCGTAGTGCTCCATGTAGTTAACTATTTCTAATATGCTTTTGCCCCAAAGCCCGGCGAATGTAAACATAACAACACCAGCAACACCCGCGATTACGTAAGACAGCACGAGTATTGCCGCTGTCATGAGCCAGCCGCGTAAATAGCGATTGTGAATGCTAATGACGGGTAAGTTACTTTTTTCGAGCCGGTTTTTTTCAATGTTATACGCACTGATGTTGCCGAGATAGGTCGACATAACTATATGTCGATAAACACTTCTTCCTCTCGGCGCTGTCGCTGGGTCTTTTTTTGAGCCAAGTCTCACATGATGTCCATAGACGTGTTCGATTGAAAAACCAGCGTCAAAACTGAAAGATAGCAACCATCTGCCAACAATTAATGCTAGCGGGTCCCACGTCCTGTGGGTAAGTTCGTGGCCGATATTAGTGCCGACAACAGCAATAAATAGACCGGCGGAAAATATCGCACCGACATAACCACCGATATCGTTGGTTTCACGCGCGGCAAGGGCATCATAGCCGAAAGTCGACTGGATCCAAGCGCCATAACCCAGCGGGTCACCATCAGTGACCGTCCAAAGAAACACAAATAAAACCAAAAAAATTAGGGGCAGAGCAGCATAAAGCTGAAGGTTGAGTAACCACTTATGACGATAGTTTGGAGTTGTTGTATCCTCCCCTAGTAACAGGTCGCCACTGACGATAAATATGATCATCGAAAATATACCTAAACTGAGCCATGAGCCGCCTAGTGTAAATCCGATAATCGCGGGTAAGACCGTTAAATGAAATAAAATAAATTTAATGTAGTGAAACATTCCACCCTCTCCCTATGATTGGTGTCAGCCAACTTGAGTTTTAATGAGGTTTTTTTCTATTAGTATGGCCAGTTTCTGTAAGTCTATTTCTACTTTAATATCTGATTTTGGTACGCTTTGACACGCTAAAATATAACCTTCTTGAAGCTGTTCGCTACTTAAAACGTAAGAAAATTCGGTTAAGGGTTTTATTTCACCGGCTAAAAGTCTGCATTTACATGTGCCGCAACCGCCGACTCGACATCGATAGGGCATAGTAACGCCAGCTCGCTCTGCTGCTTGTAAAACAGTCTCGTTAGGTAACGTTGTGACTGATTGGTCAGAGTTGGAAAAGGTTAACTCATGACGCTTTTGGCGGTTACCCTTTAAAAAATCAAACATTCCCCTACCTATTATATTATTAGGTTTCTGCTACCTGTTTATTCTTGTTTTGGTAGGATTAAGTATGGCTCGTTATTTGACTGAAAAAAAGGGTATACTGGGCCAATGGCCGGTCATATCAGGACATCCTGTTTTGACTGTATATGGTTTGATCATGTCTCGGTGTTTTGTCAATTCGTCAAATACGGTTAACGGCGTGGTGGGTTAAATGTCTCCTATAGATAGGGTACCACTGTATTACATTGACAATCATATGGAATTGGTTGATTCGCTCGGTGCAGATAGCGCAAAGCTATTTGAAGAGGCCGGTATTACTGCAAGAGAAATAGATGCTGGAGAAGATGCAACTATTTCACTAGAACAGTTTACTTTCGTGTTGCGGCGGTCCATTGAATTAACGGGTGAACCCGCTATTGGTCTGTTGTTAGGTAGCCGTATGACTATTACCAATCATGGTTCGCTAGGGTTAGCCGCCATGAGCAGTGCCTCTGTGGCTGAAGCTGCAGATCTAATTGGTCGGTATATCCAAGTTAGAACGCCACTGATTGATATTGAGTTTAGTGAGGATAGTTCAGGGATTGCGCTGCGTATTATAGAAACAAAAGTCCCTAGTGAAGTTAAAGTGGTTTTTTTGGAAACGGTGATGAGCGCACTGATTGGCGCATTGCGTTTTATAGCCGGCGGTCGTTGTTATAGTAAGCTCATTCGGTGCAGCTATAGTGAGCCGGAGTATAGTAGTTTATACGAGGGCATTTTTTTGTGTCCAGCAAAATTTGACCAGCCCTATATGGAGCTGATATTTGAGCCGGAGCAGCTGAAAGTTGCGTTACCGAACTATGATAAAACGACAAAAAGTAAGGCGGTAGAGCAGTGTGAACGAGAAATTCTTGAAGTCCCCAATGATGTGGCTATGCAAATTCAGCGTCGGCTGGCGGCCAATAGAGGCCCTTTCCCGTCGCTGGAAAGAATAGCGGAGGAACTCAATATGACTGCACGTACGTTGCGCCGGCGCTTGGCTGAGGCGGGTACATGTTTCCAAGATATTTTAGATGGTGTGCGGCGTGATATTGCTGTTGATTATCTAAAAAACACTCGGTTGTCAGTCAGTGAGATAGCATTTTTTTTAGGATATAACGACCCTTCTAACTTTGGTCGAGCGTTTAAGAAATGGTGCGGTGTATCACCAAGTCAGTTTCGTGGTAAAGATAAGTAAGAAGTGGGGCCTCTAGGTTTTAAGTCTAACAATAAAAATATATTATGCTGGCCACATTAAGACATTAAACCAACTTACACTTTTCAATATTTACCTCTATAGAGCATAAAAAATCTAGCTAGATAATTTATTATCATGAAAATCTGGTGTTATACTTAAATAATAAAATTTAAGCTAAGGGACCTCTGAAGTATCTCCCTATTATTCAGAGGTCCCCTAGCCAGTTATCCGTTATTCTTGCTTAGAACCTCATCTTTTCCAATATATGATTTAATTTAAATTTAATAGTTACCGATAACCTACCACTTTAGCATTCTGGAGGAATTTGACGATAAATGAAGAAGTATATCGCACTTCGTATCCGCAATATTAGTGACGCCAAAGCAGCTTTTAGACGCCACTCGGCCATTGTTATTGATTCATCTGTAGATAAGAAAGACCCTGCTTTAAAGAACTTAGCAGAAGGGTTACATGAGAGAGGACTGGCGTATGGGATTGGTGGTTGCCGAGTCATATGGCTGGTCATAGACGATGCTCGCGATGTTAAATTTTATCAACAGTTTAATGAAGTCGAAATAGCTTTTTCTCACGAATGGCTTGAGGAGCGTAAAAGCAAAGTCCGTTATTTGTCAGGTTTGGATTATTGTGAAGCGGCAAATAGTTGGGCTGATGAGTTGGTAATTAAGCCACAGGACCGCCTTGTAGAGTACTCCGTCCCAGTAGAAATGGTTGCTTAACGATAAAAATGTATTGTTCTTGCAAGTTAGACAGAAGATTTTTGCCTGTTCTTGCCTAAGTTAAAGTCAAGCTAATATAATTCGCACAATCTAGCAATACCGTTTTAGATCGCATTGTTTTAGACTGTATTTTAAAAAGCGGATTGTAAAGAGGCTGATATTGAAACATACTTCCCTTTATTGGCATGACTATGAAACCTGGGGAGCCAACCCTAGCGTTGACCGGCCTGCTCAATTTGCAGGTGTTCGCACTGATGAAGACCTTAATATCATCGGTGAACCGTTGGTCGCCTATTGTAAACCTGCAAATGATATGTTGCCTGACCCGATGGCCTGTTTGGTAACGGGCATAACACCACAAAAAGCGCTGCAACATGGCTTAAATGAAGCAGAATTTATTGCCAAAGTCCATCGGGAACTCTCTTTGGCTGGTACGTGTGGTGTAGGTTACAACACTATTCGTTTTGATGACGAAGTTACGCGCTACACGTTATACCGTAATTTCTATGATCCGTATGAGCGTGAATGGCGCAATGGCAATTCACGCTGGGATATTATTGATATGGTGCGCTTAACACGGGCACTACGCCCAGATGGGATCGAATGGCCAATTCACACCACGGGTGAATATAGCGGGCGGCCTAGTTTTCGTTTAGAGCAAATTACCGCAGCGAATGGCATCGATCATGCCAGTGCACACGATGCGTTGTCAGATGTCTATGCCACAATTGCAGTTGCTCGCATGATAAAGGAAAAACAACCGAAGCTCTATGATTATGTATTTGCGATACGCAACAAACGTAGTGTAGCAGCAATGCTTGATGTGGTGAAAAAGAAGCCTGTTATTCATGTGTCGTCAATGTTCTCGACTGATCATATGTGTTTGGCGTTAGTGATGCCGCTAGCTTTACACCCGACCAATACAAATGGCGTAATATGCTATGATTTAAGTGTCAATCCGGAGCCGCTAATACAGCTTTCGGCTGAAGAAGTATCAACTCGGCTCTATACTGCTAAGGCAGATCTGCCTGAGGGCGTTGATCGAATTCCGCTAAAGACCATTCATATCAATAAATGCCCCGTTGTTGCCACGCCCAAACTCTTGGATGACGCTGCTGCCGATCGATTGAGAATAGATTTGGCTCTCTGTAACAAGCACTATCAGATGCTGTTAAATGCCGTAGGTATGACGGACAAGCTTCATGTGGTATTTGGCGGTCGTGAATTTGAGCCAATTACGGATCCTGATCGTATGCTCTATAGTGGCGGTTTTTTTAGCGAAGCTGATAGACAAGCTATGTCGACCGTACGTAAAACTAGCCCAGATCAATTGGCAAGTTTACAACCGGATTTTAACGATGAGCGTTTGACCGAAATGTTGTTTCGATATAGAGCAAGAAATTACCCAGAGACATTGAATGAAGCTGAGCAGGCGCGCTGGAATGATTTTAGACGGCAGCGGTTAACTGATAATACTATCGCTCCTGGGCTGACAATTGATACTTTCCGTGAGGAAATTGCTATCCACATGCGGGACGATGAACATGTAACTGATGGACAACAGATAGAGAAAAGAGCGCTCCTATCTGCACTATCTGACTATGCTGACGAATTACTGTAATGAGCGTTAATTTATAGTGAAGTGGTTTAAGCGCTATAATTTTTTGCCAGTGATTTTGATATACTCAATTTCGTAGTGCCCTGGCATTGCAACGGCTTGATATATTTTGGTCTTTGGGTAATCTTCTTTGACGAGGCTGAAGATGGCTTGACGATCTTCTAAGCTCGTTTCTAACCCAAAGAAAACGCCAGTGAGTTCGTCCTCACGGAATGGTACGTTGAGATGCTCGAACATGAGATCTTCATTCTGCACTTCTTTAAAACAACGCCATTCCCTTTCATGTTTATCCATAGCTGACTTAGTCAGGAACTTTTCGTAAAAATGTTCTTGCGGTCTATAGGTTGACCCCGCAAGCATAATACTCATTTGTTCCTTTACGGATGTAATTTCAGGCCGCTTGTTTGGATAGGTCATAGCTCGAGGATTCTCAAGAGCTGTGTCCTCGCCGCACTTGAATCGCAGCACGACACCGCGGTGGACGTCGCCATAACGTTGCCAAGCCGCCATACTAGTACTTTTGTAGACAAAACAACAGATACGTAAAGAATTGGAAAAAGCTTTCCAGTCTCTATAGATCTCTTTAACAACCTCTTCGTGGTAGTTAATCATTGTCGGTAAAAGGCCTTTGAGTACTTCCTCAGCCTCTTCCTGAGACTGAAATCTCTCTTCTGTGCGCCATCGTTTAATAGCGTTAATGAAGCTGCCTGTACCGCGCGGGGACTCCCGCGAGAAAATCATGGCACAAGCTTCAAGGACGGCGGCTTCGGTCAGATCATTGGTGGTAAAGGGCAGCTTACTTTGTGAACTTAACTCAAAGGGGTCATCAAATAAGTGGGGCGCGCTCCAGCGTAAAGCCTGTTCACGTAGAATATCCAAAGCAGTTTGCGCGGCGCAAAATTTGTTTAAAGAAATGGGCGCGTTATTTGACACGGCGACTCCCTTTGCCAAATAAGAGTTATATTTTTGACTGTGTTGAAGCTCTTCTGACCCATTGCAAATGGTCTATTTTTGTAACAGTAAAAGTATTGTTTATTTTAAAAAAATTAGCATATTTGCGGGAATGATCAATATCTTACGGGCCAGAATCCGACAAATAATTCTAATCCATAGCATTAAATTCTAACGAGCATGAGTAGGTATTCAAAGACTAAGACTGAGTGTTGATATATTGTCACCATCTCTAAAAAATGATGGGCCTTGCCTTTTTCGGGACATGGAATCAACCTGAGCGCTCGGTGATAAAGAAAGGCGCCCTATTGTTTATAAATTACTAATTATGATCGAATTGCGTGGAATTCGAATATATATGGACTTTGTTGTGAATTTGCTCTACTGTGCTAGCTAAACAATATAGTTATTCGTGATGGCTTGTTCGCGCTTGACCAGATAGGTGAGTTTGCTTGCCACCTCATGCTGTCTGAATTGGCCTGGATAGCTAAATGTGTTTTTATGGCGTTCACTAAGCCTTTAATATGAAGTGAGATTACGATATGAATCTAGATTTGACTGGGACACATATTTTGAGTATTTCTCAATTTGAAAGAGAGCATATCGATCTTATTTTTAATGTCGCAGATAGAATGGAACCTTATGCACAGAGAAAAAGAGTTACCCGAGTATTAGAAGGCGCAATTTTGGGCAATATGTTTTTTGAGCCAAGCACCAGAACGCGGGTGAGTTTTGGTTGCGCGTTTAATCTGTTGGGCGGGGAAGTCAGAGAAACGACGGGTGTGCAAAACTCTGCTTTAGCCAAGGGCGAGTCGCTTTATGATACTGCACGGGTTCTCAGTGGCTACAGTGATATTATTGCGATGCGTCATCCCGTCGCGGGCTCTGTTGCCGAATTTGCTTCGGCTAGCCGTGTGCCGGTCATCAATGGCGGTGATGGCGCAAATGAACATCCCAGCCAAGCGCTATTGGATCTTTACACCATAAAAAAGGAGCTGGCCGCCAAACATCGTGCTGTTGACGGTTTGCGGATTGCGATGATCGGTGATTTAAAATATGGGCGTACGGTCCACTCGCTGAGTCGCTTATTGACTTTGTTTAGCGACGTAAAAGTCATTCTTATCTCACCAAAAGAATTACAATTGCCGGAAGAACTGGTTGAAGATATGCGCCTTGCTGGCCATGACGTTATTATTTCGGATCAGTTAGAAGATGGTATTGGCCATGTTGATATTGCCTACTCAACTCGTATT
This sequence comes from Pseudomonadales bacterium, assembly GCA_028280085.1. Lineage (GTDB taxonomy): Bacteria > Pseudomonadota > Gammaproteobacteria > Pseudomonadales > JANQMK01 > JANQMK01. The sequence continues at coordinate 13,519 of JANQMK010000062.1, read as the reverse complement.
CAGGAAGAACGATTTGCCTCACAAGAGGAAGCTGATCTTTATCGAGGAAAGTTTCGTCTTAACCAAGCTATCTACACGAAATACTGCGAACCAAATACCGTGATTATGCACCCGTTACCGCGCGACTCCCGTTCCACTGCTAATGAATTAGATAATGACTTGAACCTTAATCCTAATCTAGCGATTTTTCGTCAAGCAGACAATGGTATAGTTGTGCGTATGGCACTATTTGCTTTGATACTTGATGTGGTTGATCATATTGATTTGTATTCTCGTCCTGTAGGATGGTATGTTAACCGACGATCAAATTAAAGTGTGTATCACAGACCAGGCAAGGATTATAGCCAGTGAATGATACACTTTGCAGTGTCAATGACATCTATATTCCCTGCCAATCGCGGTGTTAGCATTAACTTAGCTATTTTCAAGCTCCATGTGGACTAATACCGTTTGTTGTTCAATAATTTAAGTATCTACGCCATTCTTTAGTATAAGGCAATGTTCTGAATGAATTTAACCCACAATCAAATCAGAGCGCTGGAGCTGCTGAAAACCGTTGCAGAGTTTCTTGAAGAAGATACTGGTCAGCTTGATTGGCAGGAATTAAGCGCTTTGGGCTGGCGTGATCCGGTAGAGTTATTGTTATCTCTCGTCGCGCCTGCAGTCCGTTTAGATTTAAGCGAACTCGAATCGACAGAATGGTTGCAAAGTGCGTTTGAAGATATTGTTTACTGCTGCCTGCAAGAGCTTGTCATCGCGGTAAGAGAGAAACATCAGCGTGCATTAGATGGTTGGTTGCATCTACAAGATACCTTGACAAAGTATATGCTTGACCCGGGTATTAACGCAGAAGTGTTACATTGGCTGTTGCATAGTATTACAGAAATGGGACTCGTGCCAACTGAGGAATTTCTCGCAGCAGATCGTGTATGGCAAACTAAGATATTTGAGTCGCGCATAGAACAGGTTGATTACCATGCCAGTCAAGATGTGCTGTCTGATACGTTGCAAGAAATGCTGATAGATTATGGTATTGAAAATGAATATGAAGTCTATGAGCTGTTTTTCAATCAGCTGACTCACTTGCCAACCAGTGTGGGAGAAGAAATGATAGCCAGCTTTTTAGAAGCTGACAATCCTATTTTGCATGAAGCCGCTGTTTTGTTCCTACTGCACCCACAGGAAGAAATTCGCTCCATCGTGCTACATCTATTTGAATTGGGTTTCTATGCGAAACGCTTGAGTTCTAGAAGTTTGCGGCGTTTGATTACAATAAGAAACTGGCTGCAAGCGAGTGAGCGTCGGCGGCTAGATCTGGTGGTGAAGCGATTGCGTAAAATGGGCATTGGCTGTGAGTCTTCTGTAGTAGCCGATGGGGTGAGCGTTGAAAAAGTTGTGGCGTCATCAATTGATGGTGCGGGAGCCCAAACTATTGTAACCGTATTTAAAGAGGGAGAGATGTATCGCCTAGCCGGCTCTGTGTTTAAGGAGCGATTTGGTGTCATTGATACCTGGGTGACAACATTAACCGAACGATCAGAATGCGAGAATATTATCGCTCGTATTGACAATGAAGTATTTACTATAGATGTGACTCCTTCTTATATTGAATTACTGTTGCCACACTTTATTGCCATCAATGTTGAGTCTGGCCATGGCATCAGTCCAGATGTTTTGCGATGGGTTGAACTGTTAGGTATTGAATGCTGGCAACCACAGGCGCTGAATGAAAGCGCGCTTATAAGAACATGGCGGGCTAAGTATGCCGATAAATTAACGGATAGCTATGTCGATAAGCGACAAAAAAATAGCGCAAAATGGCTTGGCAATGAACGTTTTACACAAGGCTGGTTTGAACAAAATGATGTAACTACTGCAACGTTGGGAAAGGTGTTAGATGCGTTGCGACTAGGGGAAAATGATTTACCGTTAGAACAGTACCTCTGCCAAACATTGATGGAACCTGTTAGAGATAAGTGGCTAAGTCGATTTGTTATATTGACTCTCTGGGCTCAGCACTGTACCGAAAAGAGTAATATCGAAATAGAAGACTTTCTTGTTTTAGCGTTAGCACTTGATGAGAAGAAACAGATATTCGACATTCCGCTGATGGTGGCTATTGCGAGCGATTCGTTAGCAAACTTTGTTAACAAAGACGATATGGATGATACTGATTTGGACAGTGGTAGCCATGTCATTGACGCTGATATGGACGCTAGCGAATATACTATCACGGTCGCTCAAGAGGTTGCGATAGAGAACTTTTTAGTAAGTAATACTGTGCCTGAAAACACTTATAATTTTCACAAAATTCATGGTTTGATGTACGCAACAATTTGTGCGCCCCAGCTACCGTTACCTTCGGAGTGGCTTCAAGTGGCATTTGCAGGTACGCTACCCAGTGAAGATGATCCACTTTGGAACGAGCAATTAAAAACTCTCTTTAAGTATTATAATAACATTATGATTGCTGCCGATGCTGGCGATAGTTTTATTCCTTGTGATTTAAATATTGAACAGCAAGGATATGGCTATATTCCTTTGGCTGAATGGTGCGAAGGTCTTATATCTGGTGTTGAATGTACCGGTGGTTTAGCAGTTTGGGAAGTATCAATGCAAGAAAAAGATAGGGAGTATTTCAAAAATCTGCTTAAAGATGCTGAGTCGTTAGCACGTTATGATGGTTTGCCATTTACCAAAAAGAATTTACCCGATTTAAACATAATAGATGATCTATTGGGCTTTATGGATTTTATGGCTGGTAAGAGAATACGCCATAACTTTAATTCTACGGTATAAACGACTAGTGGCTAGCGTCACAATAATATCAGGGCTTTTAATATCCATAGTTAGGTACTGATGCCTTTTCATATAGGTAATATTTCCTCATTTCATCGTTTTCTCCGATCAACTCCGACCCACCGTCAGATTTTGTATAAGTGCGACATCATGAGTTAGCTTAAAATCAGTTCGCGATGAGGCAAGCTGGTTTTTATTCAAATTATGTATAGCTACTCGATTAACAGTAATACCTATTTGGTGTTAGCTGGTAGCGCCGTAATCTGCTCTATGATCTATGATTATATTGGGTAGTACTTGAAAATAGTTTGTAAAAATTGATGAATGAATCATAAGTAGGTTGTCCTGGAGAAGTGGATGAAGTTGTCAGATTTAAACCTATTGCCAGGATCTGCGGTTCAGCTCGAGTTTGTTAACCGCGCCGAAGATCGCTATGTGAGTCGGGTAATAGGCTATGCTAGTGGCAAAAGTTTGATTGTGCACACGCCTAAAAGTAAAGGCCGTCTTGTTCTGGTTCGCCTCAAGCAGCAGGTGAATGTTCGTCTATTTTCTAATACTACGGTTTGTGCTTTTCCTACGACTATTGTCGGTGTTTGCACCCATCCGTTTCCTTATCTTCATTTAGCTTATCCAGAAGATATTGCCGCGGATTCTGTGAGAAATTCGCGCCGCGTTGCGGTCAACTTGAGATGTTCTGTTATTTATCAACCGGATAATAAGTCTTCTGAAAAGGCTATTGGCAGCATTATTGATTTGAGTACGGATGGTGCGAAATTGGGTTGTACTGAAGAAATTGCTGAAATTGGCGACAGGATAACGGTCGTAGCCACGGTCTCGCTCGGTGGTATAACACGAGTTGTCAGTTTGGAAGCCATTGTCCGTGCCATACTTGATCTAAAAACTGATGACAAATCTGGGGCACGTGGTGACGATGAGTTTAGCTACAACTATGGCATACAGTTTGTAGAGGTGTCGGAAGAAAATTATATTGCGCTTTACGGCTATGTTTACTCACAGATTGTTGAGTTTGGTAATGCCGTTTAGTTGGTGCACCATTAATTTAGTACATCTTCTAACATTATATAGATAGCGTTTAGCTTAAATTGTCGTTCTCTCCAACAACCCGGTTTCGACCTTGACGTTTAGCTTGGTATAACATCTGGTCTGCTCGCTGTAACAACGAGACATCATCATCTTCAGCTTGTATCATGGCAACGCCGAGAGAGATGGTAATGGTGCCGAGCTTTTTCTTCTCGGAACCAGAGGTGAGGGCCTTTTCGGATACCTTAGTACGTAGCCGTTCTGCAATTTCTTTTGCTTGGCTATACTCTGTGTCCGGTAACAGACATACGAATTCCTCACCGCCAAAACGCGCTAACGTACCGCCTTCGCCAATTTGCTTATCCATAATGTTGGCGACAAAGGTAAGAACCTTATCGCCTACCATATGCCCATGGGTGTCATTGAACTTTTTGAAATAGTCTATATCGATGATAATGATACTGAATTTATTCTGTGTATCAATGAATCTACTACAAAGTTCTGCTAGCTTCTCATCAAATGCGCGTCGATTGGCAATGCCGGTTAATGGATCTTTCATAACGACATTGTTTAACTTCTCCATGTGTCCACGCAGTTCTTTTACTTCATCGCTCATGCTAGAGAGAGAATCCTCCATGGCGCGGTTAGATTCCTTCATTTTGTTGGATTCTTCCAGAATACAGTTTACTAGGTCGGACAGTGAATCGAGGCTGGGATTTTGTTTTAATTCTCTATCGCAATGTTCGAGTGTTTTCGAGAACTGGCTATTGCTTTCGTCAGCGTTTTTAATGTTGTTTAGCAGGTTAGTAACTAATTGCTCCGTTTGCTGTTGAATTTGATCAATCATCTTAACGGGACGATCAGCCACATATTTAGTGTATAAATCGTGGTTGATTTTAGCCGAAAACGAGACACCTTTATTAAGTAGATCGTCTATTGCCTCATTGAGTTCAAGAATTGTACCCATGGCATATTCGTACCACACGGTATAGTTTTCAGGAATGGGAGGAATATTCAACTTCTTCATACGCGTAAGCGTAACTTTTAAACCTTGTGCGGCTTGAATAAGACGTTGTTGTTCATTAGATGATATGACTTCCATATCCACAAAATACCACCTTCGCTGTAATGTTTAGTAAATAAAAATAAGCATAGCGCAAAAATGGTATCAGGGTAGAGTTTAAAGCGTTTACCGATGTCACGGTTTATTATTGCAAAGCTATCTGTGCATTTAACTTTTTTATTGATTTTGCCTATTTAGGTCTATCCATAGTTGGTATGTGATTGGATGAATAGTTGACGGTTATCAATGTGTATAGAGAAAATATATTCAATGTAGATAATTTCCTACGGATAATATAGTCAGTGTTTAGAGTGTAATCTTTGTGGCTATAGGGTAGCGGCATCTCGTTAGTCAGTATTAACAGCCTATTAATGAGAGGTGAAAAATGCACAGACTAACACCTAAATGATCAGTGTTTAGAGTTCCAAAATTTCTGCATTTCAAGAAACATAAATGATGCGGTCCAGGTGATTAATGCAAGGCCAGTCAGTGATTCAATGCCGACAAGAAAGCGAAGTGGTCCGGTTGGGTAGATATCTCCGAGCCCTAAGGAGGTATAGGTAGTAAAAGAAAAGTAAACGCAGTCGAGCAGCGTGCCGTGAAATTCGCCATTTAGTTCTCCGTAGTGACCTGATTGTATTAACACGTAATAGCCCAGTGCAAAAATCCACACCTCAACAACGTGTGCGCATAGAGAACCGAAAATACCAAAAACAATTCTTAATCGGTGTAGTACAGATAATTTAGGGATAATCTTGGATAGCATGAGCAGCATTTCAAAGTGAATGAGCACGCAGACGCTCACCAGAAATATGTTAGAAAAAATAATGAGAATCATTGCTATCCCTGCTTAGTCTACTCTATTGTCTTAATTGACTTAACTTTTAGTAGCCAGTCCGGTTGCCAGTTGATTGGCCCCTCATTGTTTTTGATGGTAGAGCGTAACGGCTACGGACACTGCCTAGTGTAACTTACTTTATGGTGATACGCTGCTACAGAGTTGGTGGTTTTCTATAGCTTTTCTTTGCTGTGATAGAAAAATATGCAACTTAATTTTGTCGTTATGCTGATGGAATATTGAGGCTGCAATGATGAAGCGGTAGGTTTGAAAAAACGGATGGCTTATATTTGGTATTGCTTGACGCAGCTATATGAATATATTTTTATGGTTGTTGTGTTAATGATATTTTGGCTCTTTGAAGCGTCTTAGGGTGTGCACAGTTATCTCTGGTGGGCAGTAAAATCGAGCAGTTACACCTGTTGTGCCGACACCGCGGGAGGTATAGCCAGTGATATGCTGATATTGCCAGCAACCTGATATAAACTGCCGCTCGCAACCAGGCCTGTTCTGCACGGGGATGTTACCTGGTAGGCACATTTGTCCCCCATGGGTATGGCCGCACAAATAGATATCGACAGGGTATTGTACGGCGTCATAAACTAGCTCAGGCGAGTGCACTAATAGAATATTCGTATCTGCCCGAGTGACGTAATGAGTAGCTTTAGCCAAATCATGGGTTTGTCGGCGGACTGGATCAATGACGCCAATGATGTTGAGTCGAGCGTTATTTTTTATAATGCTATGGGCACTATTGTTAAGCATATGGGCATTAGTATTGGCTATGTAGTCAATAACTTCATCAGGGTCATGATTGCCTGAGACGACGAAAACACCATCTTGTTTATCGATCTTGTCAATTAGTGTCTTCATTAATGTTTTGCAGCAATCGTTATTTGAATTGTAAGCATCAAACTTGTAGTCGCCCGTTAACACGCAACAGTTATAGCTGAGCTTTTTGATGGTGTTGAATAATTTCGTCGCGTTGTCGGCGATGGCATCAATATGGAGGTCAGAGAGGTGTAAGATACGATAGTTTTCAAAAGCTGGGTCGAGCCCTTTAACTGGAATAACATTGAACGATATATTGTAGTCCAGTGTATTTTTAATAGCTTGATTTTTAAGAGAAAGCAGATTGATTACCTTAGATAGTAATACAGCTGTATTTGACCCTTTATCGAATTTGAATGTATACATCTCAATACTACACGAATAAAGTGAATGCTATCTCTTTATTAGCATAGACGTCATTACATAGTTGGACTAGTTGGATGAGTAATAAGTGACGTGGCTATTAATGACTTTGGCTATTAGTTGGCGAGATAGAGTTAACGATTTGTGGTTAATAACTTATAGGTAACTACTTATGGATAACCACTTATAGATAATACGGTGCCAGCGCAGTGGGTAGCGAATAGAGACAATGTGGTAGCCCCAGCCGTTGCATAAATCAAAGCGTTGTTACTGAGGCTATCAGATGTTTTATTGCTAGGTCACCCCTGAGGCATTTCTTAATTATTCAGAGATGGCCTGGTTTTATTGTTGGCGCTAGATATGTAGAACTTAACCTCAAAGACCAAACAGACTGCGTGAAACGTTTTTGCGAATTTCCTTTTCATCCTGCCATTCAAGAATACCGGATTCTAGATTGACTAGTTTAAGGGTAAATTTATAATAGACATCCTTTTCCTTTTTGTTAGATTTTTCGATTGAGCTTAAATTGCCGTAAATCATATATTCGGCGCCCGTTTGTTTGCCGATTTTCGCAGCCTTAGCCGGATCAACTAAGCCTCCCGTTGCTTGATAGTTCAACTGTTTGCGAATTGCGTCAATGTTGGACATGTCGACAAAACGATATTGGCCTGACCGCAGTAGTTTATTGACGATGGTATCAGTAACAGATTCGGTATCAATATGTTCAGTGGTTTTGTTTTTTATACGATCGACTAAGAGTGTCGGTCGCTTTTGTTGAGTAATTTTAACCATCGGTGGAAATGCGAGGAGTGAATCTGCCATTTTCCCCGCGATTTGTTGCAAGTCGGTTGAGCCAAAAGTTATATCAACTGTTTCTACGGCTTGGGCATCACCGTATTGGACTTTACTGGCGCACCCAGCAGTTAAAGCCAAAATAAAAGATAGGGTGATCAGGGTAAAGATTTTCATGGGTAATCCTCTCGTTTTGTTGGGTGTTGCTAAGTGTCTTGTTAACACGAACTATTTTATGCCCAGCAAGTTCGTTTTAAAAACTTTAGTTGCATTTAACTCTCGAATACTAACACGGAACTGAGTTGCTGTTGGATTCGGTGCGATACTACTGAGGGTCTTTTGGTTCTTAGCATAGACGGTAATGGGAGTCCAAGCACTTCCGTCAATGTCCATTTCGCGATTATTTTGGTCGTACCAGGTAAATTGATATTGCAAGTTCATGCTCGATTTAGTGGTATTTTTAATAACGACATTACCATTGTGTAAACCTCCACTAATATCACCTATGATCTGTGAGACAATCAGTTTATTGCCAAATTTGTAATCGGTCACTTGGTTATTGGTTTCTATGTTATAGGGATCATGCTGTACTTGAAGTCCGGCATTGTTTTGGCAGCCAATCAATGTGAGTGAGGCTGTCATTAAGACTAACGCAGCCAGGGCAAGTCTATTAGTCATTTTTTTCATATCCATTTCTCCCATTGTTCTCTACTGGCGATCGTAGGTGGTCGTGCGTGAAAATAATTGGTTTCCCGTATTCGTTAGTTGGATTACAGTAACCGTGTTTGGTTCGATATTTAGGGGAACTGTTTTCGAGAGGGTACTTGCCTGTGGTCTAAAAACAACCTCTTTTGTCCCAGGTTTAATCGTTTTTCGGATAACATCTACTCGATAAGGTAGCGAGAGCCAGCTTCTCAGGTCGGCTTGTTCGGAGACAAGATTATAAATACTCGCTAATACAGCCCCGACGTTACCGCCAGCCTTCTCTGATTTATGGGTCAGTTCAACTTTGGTAATTGCGCGGCCGACTTGTCGTACTATAGTACTGATACTGCGCTCCTTGAGCGCAGTACTTGCTAAGATGTAGGTATTAGTTAGAGGGTATGAAATGGTGGGAGGACTCAACTCAGTGTAGAGTTCAAGTGGATAATGGTTGGAAAGAGGCTGTTGGTACATAGGAAAAGAAATAACAACTGCGCGATCATGGTAATTGGTGATTGGAATAGTAACATCTGTTTTTGCCGGCACGAAGCCAGCTTCGTAAAAGATGATAATTTCCGCATCATTTGATTCTTTTAACATGGGTGGACCTACTTCAGCCGTTATTCTTGCCAGATCTTCATGGCGCCCCAGTTGTCGCGCTACACGCTGTACATCGCGCAATAATATTTGGTTTGAGGGGTTTATAGCTAGCGCCTTTTTATAATCAATATAAGCGTGGTCATACTCTCCTCTCAGCTCATAGATTAGTGCGGAGGCGTAAAAAGCATAGCCATTATCAAATGAGCTTTTTATTTTATTTGATTCATGCTCTGTAGTACTAAAAAGAGCGTTAACCTGATCTTCTGCTGGGCCAATGTTGATGGGCAGTTCTTCGGCGCGTTGACGAGCTTTACTGAGGTCGGCTTCATATTGCGTCTTTATTTTCTTTTGTACCTGATTGGCTCGCCTAACTTCTACACCGGCTGCTTCGAGATTACCTTCAAATAAATAATTAAGCGCTTGGAAATGATGCACATAGAGTTGTTCATAGCCTGGTATCTGGTAATTAATGATATTGTCGTTTAATAACAAAGACGTACTTTGTTGGCCAATATCAGTCGCACTAATTTGCGCTTGATGGGATAACTGATTAAAGTAAGCAATAGCGAGTTTGAAATAGCTTTTGCTGAGTTCGGGCTGTTGAGTAATTTGCGCCAAACGCCCCTTTTCTAAGTAGTCAAGAACTTCATCTGGTCCACTACTTGTTGATACTGGTGGTAAATCAATAGTGCCATTCTGGTTGACTTTATTTAGCAAGGGTTGAACCTTGCCTGGATAGGCAATAAAAACGCTGGTTGTTGCACAGCCCTGCATAGCGATCATAATCAGTACCAATATCGTATGCCGTTTCACACGTTGCTGCTTTGTTGATGAATATTGCTTTATTGGTACGGACATAAATATTGCAAGTTGTTTTAAGCTAATTGATAGTGTTTGGCTTGGTCAATGAACATCTGGGTAAATCATAGTATGAGATAAATTAGCATATAGGCTAAGTTATATTAGGTTGTGGTCCAGTGATCTATTTTCTTTAATAGTCTTGGCAGATCAATGGGTTTCGTATCATAGTCGACACAGCCTGCTTCAATTGCATTTTGCTTATCTCCCTCCATTGCATGGGCGGTTAAAGCAATAATGGGAATGTCCTCTGTCGAGGGATTGGCCTTGATTTCTTTGCTTGCCTCCCAGCCGTCCTTGATTGGCAAACTCATGTCCATAAGGATAATGTCAGGTTTGTGCTCGATAGCCATGTCAACTGCTTGTTGACCATCTTGCGCAAGTAATACCGTGTGGCTCTTGCGTGTTAAGCGCCGAGAAAGCATGTCTCGGTTCATTTCATTATCTTCAACTAATAATATAACTGCCATGACAATCACATCCTTTTAATCTTTTAGCGCTAGATTATAGTTGCCGGATATACCTTGGATATTATGGATAAGGACTTTATCTTGTATACCCTTCAACTGCACAGATTCACTGTGAGTAATAGTTAAAGGTGAAGTCATAGCGTCGATGGTATACTGTGAAGCGAGAATTTGACCGCCCTTGGTGAAGCTTTCGACGCGTGCAGTTAGATTTACATGCCTGCCGACAACAGCGTATTTTAGTCTTTTATCTGAACCAATATTGCCAGCGATTACTTCGCCGGTATTAATGCCAATGCCCATACTGATTTCCGGTAAACCATCTTGTCGATTCTTACTATTAACTTCTTCCATGGCTAGCTGCATCGCTATAGCGCAGGCAACGGCGCGATCAGTATCGTCTTCACGTTGAACCGGTGCGCCAAATAGGGCTAGGATGGCGTCACCGATGAATTCGTCTACCGTGCCGCGATAATCCATAATAACGTTGGTCATGACGCCCAAATAATTATTAAGTAATTTTACGACTCTTTCTGGCTTCATTTGTTCACACAGATTGGTAAAATTACGTATATCTGTCATTAAAATCGTTACTTGCCGATAGGCGCCGCCTAAATCGAGGCCATCAGGGTTTTCTAATAGGTTATTCACGATTTCATCTGTTAGGTACTGGCCGAAGGTATGACGAATAAATCGGTTGCGCTTTTCTAACTCGTTAAGAATTGAAATTTCTCGATCATGCCAGCGCTTGCGCTCAAGGCAGGCGCTAAGTCGAGCTTCCAATAATATGGGATTAAATGGTTTGGTAAGATAGTCTTCTGCACCTGCTTTAATACATTGAATAACACCTTCAGTATCATCAATACCAGACACCATAATTACGGGAATTGCCCGCTTATCTTCGTCTGCTTTTAGTTGTTTTAGCAGCTGAAAACCGTCGGTTTCCGGCATAATGAGGTCCAGTAATATGAGATCGAAGCTCTGTTGGTTCAAGGCTTCCAGCGCTTGTTTAGCTGAACTGACAGCCGATACACTATGACCAAGTTTTTGCAAATAGTGACTGAGAATATCACGATTACTTTGTTTGTCGTCAATCACCAACAGATGACCGGGTTCTGTTGGTATTTCAGCAAACGGTTTGTCGTCATTGAAAAATGTGGCGGAATAATGTTGTGGTGTTTGAGTTGTTGTTTGAAATAGGTGTTGTGCTTTACTTGTCGCTTCTAGTAGTGCCGTGGTGTGCGGTTGAATGGCGGGGTGACCTTCACAATCTTCATCAACCATTTCGCAATAGCCGGTGACGGCGTTTAATAGGTTTCTGAAATCATGTCGCACATCCCTTAATTGTTCTTCGCTGTGTGCCTGCATTTGATTTAATTGTTTGGTAAAGTCGGTGAGTTCGATAGCGCTTTGGGAAAGCCGGCTCACGTTGTCAGCGAAGTCAATCGAAGAACAGCCATGGATGGCGGAAACAAGCTGTGTGATTAATTTACAGATTTTTTGACTTTGGCGTTGAATCTCATGCAGAAATTGGCTGGAGTCCATGTTTGACTTTAATCAGTATAATCTGGGTTAGTAAGTAGTCTAATTGTCCGGCATTCAAAGAAAAATGACAATATTTACTATTTAAGCGGCTAATTTATTAGCTGAGACAGCGTATTATTGGTTTTGTTCGCGTTCCATTATAGCCTTGTTGTGTTGACAGTTGTAACATCACTGTTGAATTGGTCTATTATTGTTCTAAGTCTTTGCTAACTCTGCCATTGTCTGCTTTTGCGGCGGCTTGGGTTTCAGGTGTATGGCTGATGTGGGCGCGAGGAACAGTTTACTGCAACTGAGGTCAATGTCTGTTATTGTGATTTAACAATTGAATTGAAGGTGAAAAATCGCTATGTCTATATTTGCAGGAGTGGAATTATTCGAGGGTCTCGGTGGTGAAGAAATACAGGCTATTGAAGAGGTTAGCGTTCATCGTAAGTTTTCCAAGAATACTGTTATTATCAATGAAGATGATAATGCTGATTCTCTTTACGTTATTGAAAGTGGCAAGGTAAAGGTTTTTCTGAGCGACAAAGGAGGCAAGGAGTATGTCATTAACACCATGGGAGAAGGTGAGTACTTTGGTGAGTTAGCCTTATTGGACGATGAGAAACGATCAGCATCGGTAATGACACTAGATAATGCGAGCTTTTACATTATTTATAAAAATGACTTTAAAGAATTGTTAGAACGCTATCCTTCTATTTCTATTACTTTGCTAAAGAACTTGACGCGTCAGGTGCGTCACATCACAGAGAACGTTAAGAGTCTCGCTCTCAAGGATGTTTATGGGCGTTTAGTTAAGGTAATAACTGAATTGGCTGAGCCGAGAGGTAATGACGAATACATCGTTTCTGAACGACTCACACAACAAGATATTGCAGATCGGGTTGGTGCATCCCGCGAGATGGTGGCACGTATACTAAAAGATTTGACTACAGGTAATTATATCAGTTTTGATAAGCGCTATATAGTTATTCATGGTAAGCTGCCGACGGCCTATTAAGTTTTTGTTGCATTGACATGCTACGAAGATGTGGCCGCTCAAACATTAACGCCATTAATTTGGATCTGCAGTAATATGATTAATACGATCGAAAGTAATGGTCGATAACACTTCAAAATGACCTTAGATTAGCTCCTTTTATACGTTGCCAATTACAGCCAATAATGCATTATTTTTAATGGGTTAGCAGGTGTTTTTCATGTGAAATTCAATCACTTGCGGGCCTGTAAAGCACATATTTTTTTATGTTTAGTAAGGGCTCAACTGATAGTCTGGCAACGTAATTATTTCGCAGTTTTTTTGTGGATTTGGTCTGTCGAGGGCAGCTGATATCAGTGATACAATTATTATGTAGTCTAAGGAAATTTCCGCTTAAATATCGATCTTGGCGGTACCCGTTACCTGGTGGATAGATACAAGGTGTAACTAAGAGCAAGTCGCACGAAATTTACAAGACAAGCAAGTAACAAGACAAGTATTAACGAAAGGATGCAGTGTTAAATAAAGTTTGGGCGGAGCCAAAGAAGCGTACCCAATTAGTTTACTCACTCATTATAAAAATAAATCTAAGAGTAATGCGTACGAAAAGTTAAAGAGTACTAAAAAGAAGTACCAAGTCG
>JANQMK010000411.1 GCA_028280085.1 Pseudomonadales bacterium | reverse complement strand
CAATGCTGGTTGTCATTGGCGAGCACGGCAACGACGCGAGCTGCGCCTAAGCCCTTGCCCATAGGGGCATTTTGTCTGTCCCACTCACTGCGTTGTCGTCTTTTGACGTGCCACCAGCATGCCTGCAAAATGACGCCTTGTGACTGGAACAGACAAAATACCTGAAGTATCTCCTCATTATTCAGAGGTGCCCTAGCTTTTTCATCGAAAAATAGTAACAATCGGTAAAACTCAGATAGACAATACAGTTCACCTAACGGCTAACCAATTGAGCATACTAAACTGAGAACTTAAGAAATGCAGAATAAAAGAATAAAAGCCGCAATGGCCATGATGATCTACCCAAACGGCAGACTAAAAAGACCAACCGGACTAACCAGCATAGACAGCCCCAATCAAACCGAGAAACAAGCCTTCCCATTTAGGTATCAACGTTTATTCAATGTCTATTTTCTAAAACTAATTATTGCGCTCTGTAGCGTAATACCTGTTGTTGGCAAGACTGCTACGCCAAGTGAAGCCCCCACTACTGTATCAACTGATCGGCTGGTTAACGCTGAACACGAACCCCACAACTGGCTTAATCATGGTCGAACTTACTACGCTCAACGCTTTAGCCCTTTAAATCAAATTAATGACCAAAACGTTAAACAACTCGGTTTAGCTTGGTCTTTTGAATTTTTAGACAACAGAGGGCTGGAGGCGACCCCTATCGTCGTCGATGACATCCTATATACCACTGCCGCCTGGAGTCATGTGTACGCCGTCAACGCGAAAACTGGCAAACTACTTTGGCACTATGATCCTCAAGTACCTAAAGGTTTGGCGTCTCGCGGTTGTTGTGGACCGGTTAATCGTGGGGTAGCGGTGTGGCAAGATAAAGTTTATGTAGGTACTTACGACGGCTATCTAGTTGCACTCGATCGAACTACCGGTGAAGTAGTGTGGCGCGTTCTTACCATTGATCCGACACTGGACTACACCATTACCGGCGCACCCAGGATTGTTAACGGCAACGTACTCATTGGCAACGGTGGCGCCGAATTTGGTGTGAGAGGTTATGTCAGTGCCTATGATGCCACGTCAGGAGAAATGCGTTGGCGCTTTTTTACTGTACCCGGTAACCCTGCCGCTGGCTTCGAAAATGATGCAATGGCGCTGGCAGCAAAAACCTGGAACGGCCAATGGTGGAAACTTGGGGGCGGCGGCACGGTATGGGATTCCATGTCATTCGATCCAGAACTAAACATTCTCTACATCGGCGTCGGTAACGGCACTCCATGGGACCAAACGCTTCGCAGTCCGGACGGCGGCGATAACTTATTTTTATCTTCCATTGTCGCACTCAATCCAGACACTGGTGAATACCTCTGGCATTATCAAACCACGCCCGGTGAAAGTTGGGACTATACCGCGACACAAAATATGATTTTAGCGGATATCCAGTGGCAGGGTAAAATGCGTAAAGTGTTAATGCAAGCACCCAAAAACGGATTTTTCTTTGTTATTGATCGCGTTACAGGAGAATTCTTATCAGCAGAACCATTTACCAATGTAAAATGGGCTAGCCATTACGATGCCAATGGTCGCCCAGTCGAAAACCCACGTGCACGTTACAGCGATGAAGGCACATTTTTATTCCCCTCTGCACTCGGCGCCCATAATTGGCATCCTATGTCTTATAATCCTATCACTGGTTTAGTTTATATACCCGCTATAAAGGCCGCCATTAAATACAAAAAGTTGGCAAACTACGATCCGAAACCCCATCACCCGAATATCGGTGTCGACCTATCCGGGCCCAATCTCCTAAGCCCTTCTTTTATGCAAATTCTCAAAGATAAGCTTTTTCGAGGCGAGTTAATCGCTTGGGACCCAATAAAAAAATCGGTTGCGTGGAAAGTTAAACACACTAAGTCATGGAACGGAGGCACCCTTACCACGGCGGGTAATTTAGTATTACAGGGAACCGCTGATCATAAATTTAAAGCGTTTCATGCTGGCACTGGTGAAACGCTATGGGAATACAATATTCATCTAGGCGTAGTGGCACCACCCATTAGCTACAGTATTGATGGCGAACAGTATGTAGCGCTTATGGCTAAATGGGGCGGCGCTTTACCGCTGTTACTCGGCGTTAAACCAATCCCCGGTCTCGATAAAGGCCGCTTGTTGGTATTTAAGCTAAACGGCGCTGATTCACTGCCGGTACCTAGCATGACCAGCACCAAAATGCCACCGCCTCCTTCTATGCCTACACTTGATAAAACAGCTATTGCCAATGGCGAGTTATCTTACAATAATTATTGTGCAACCTGCCACGGCATCCACGTCGTTAGCGGCGGTAATGTGCCCGACCTACGTTATATGGAAGCAGGTCGTCACCAAGCTTTTAAAGCCATCGTGTTAGATGGCATATTGGAAAGCAATGGTATGGTCGGATTTAACGATGTCTTAAATGATCGCCAGGCCGAAGAAATTTATGCGTATATTTTGCAGCAGGCCCATCAAGAATTCGACGAACAAAACACGAGTGGTATAGCAACAGGCGTTAAGTTAAAAATCTATGATATTATTGCCACTGCTATCAGCTGGGTTATCGAACGCCTATAAAAACTGACTCCCCATTTTCAAACTTGTCCTTTACTTAACGATCAGTAAAACAATCAGTTGAGCACCATGTCTTTATGGATGTTGGCCCATTGTTTGATATAATGGGAGTCATTCAGGTCCCATGGGTGAAAGCTCGGTTTATAGTAACGCAAAATAACCGGAATAATGCCTGTGAGAAAACCTTTTCTAGGACCAAAGAGATAGGCCATACCTGATAAGTATTGACGTATACCACCGATTTTTTTATCTGCCCACAACATGTGAAATGTAAACAGAAAAACCACTGGCCAAAAATGTAAGTTAACGATAGTAAATTGTAGAATGCGTGTAAAATATGGCCCTCGCATTTTGCGATAGATATCGATGCAAAGCGACTTATGTTCGATTTCTTCCATCGCATGCCACAACCACAATTGGTTTATCTTACTGTCCATACCTTTAGATATATTTTTGTTTTCAAACAGCTCGTGACTAAGTGCAGCCGTAATATGCTCTAACGCACAGGTAACGGCAAGCTGTTGTATGTTGCCCATCCTGCCAGCCCGACCCAGAACACCTTTAACAACTGACCTATAAAAAGGTATGTTGACACCACGCTTTTCCGCAATCGCGTTAAGTAGATTGTGTTGATGAGTGTGATGTGCCTCTTGTCGGCAGAAAGCATCAATGGCATCAAGGGTTTCTTGGTCGTCAATACGATCCTTTAAGTTACGCACTGAGTCCATAAAAAACTTCTCACCATCGGGAAACAACGCAGATAATGCATGGTAAAAGTGAGTTAGAAAGGGATTGTTACGTACCCAGTAGCGCGGGGCCGTTTCATCTAAACCAAAGTCTAGCTTGCGGAATGTAATATTGACCGTTTCCGGTTGTTTTGCATATTCTCCGTTCATTGGATGACATCCTAAATCAAACGCCGACAATCAAAATCGCTCATCTAACTAAGTCTATAGCGATAATTTAATCATTTCCAGGCCATTTGGAATCATTTGTGAACAAAAAGTGGGACATTTGATATGGCTCACATCAATTGAGCACCATGTCGCCATTAGCATTAACCCATTGCTCAATAAACTCGGCATCATTGACATCCCAGGGGTGAAAACTCGGTTTGTAGTAACTTAGCACATCCGGAATAATGCGTGCGAGACAACCCTTGCGGGGACTAAAGAGATAAGAAATACCTGGCCAGTACTGACGTATATTACCAATCTGCTTGTCGGCCCATAACATATGAAATGTAAGCAAAAAAACCAGCGGCCAAAAAAACAAATTAACCAGGGTAAAGAAAAAAACGCGCGTCAAATATGAACCACCTACACGATTGTAGAGATCGAAGCAAACTGCCTTATGTTCAATTTCTTCCATCTGATGCCACAACCACAACTGACTCATGCGTTTTTCCATGCCTTCGTGAACGTTACTATTTGAAAACCCTTCATGACTGTTACAAGCGGTAAGGTGCTCTAATGCACAGGTAACAGCAAGCTGTTGCTTCTTTCCAAACAGACGGCCAATACCTAACGCGCGCTTAACGATCTTCACATAAAAAGGCACATTAACGCCACGCTCTTCGATAATAGCATTGAGTAGGTTATGTTGATGTGTATGATGGGCTTCTTGTCGGCAAAAGGCACTGATCTCATCCAGGGTGTCTTGGTCGTCAATGTCGTCTTTAAAATTGCGCACGCTATCTATCAAAAATTTTTCGCCGTCAACTAACATAACTGAATATGCGTGATAAAAATGGGTTATAAAAGGGTTGTCACGCACCCAATAGCGAGGCACCGTATCATCTAAGCCAAAATCTAACTTACGGAATGTCACGTTAACCACTTGTGGCTGTTTCGAATGTGTCTGCTTCGAATATTCTCTTTTCATTACCTGCACTTCCTATGCACTTCCTACGCAATTCCTACGCAATTCCTAAACCAATTAACACGAACTAAAAAACCTGACTACTTTTAGTTCAAATTGTAGCTGTGATCTAATCTTGTCTGGACAATATTGAAGTATCTAAAGCAACTCGAGGCTATCGACCAACAACTAACATCCTAGATGACCCAATATAAACCGCTGATTCAGCGAAATAACTATTCTAACGTACTAATTAAATCAAATATATATTACGCGCAATAGTCACTCCCGCAACACACCCAGGTTAAGCCATCTGCAAGGTCAGCTATTAATGAGCTTTCACTACCTATTCTTAATAACCAAAGAACTATTAAGCAGCTTCAGCCAATACCCGTGGTTTTACTTCAGGTAGAAATACACGGATAAGAGCAGGTAACAGGATTAAATCAGCTAACAGCGCAGAACACGCTGCAACACCGGACAAAAGCCCAAAATAAACGATCGGTTTAAACGTGGCCAACGTCCCAATGAAGAAACCGATGGCTAGAATTGCTGTGGTAATGATAATCGGCTTGCCCACGTCGAAAAACGTTTGTTCCAGCGCTTTATCAAAATCTTGAAATTTTTCATAACTAACACGAAAGCGACTTAAAAAATGGATGGTATCATTTACCGCCAGGCCTAACGCCACGGATGATGTGATGGCTGTCGCCACATCTAATTTGATGCCAAACCAACCCATACAACCAAAGATCAGTGAAATTGGTAATAAGTTAGGCACCATACCCAACAGCGCTAAGGGTAATGAGCGCAACATGGCCAACAAAAACAGGAATATAGTGCCTAGCGCGATGGCAAATCCCATTATCTGGCTATCAACCACGTAATCAGAGGCGTTCATATAAAGATTCATGGTACCAGTTAACGTTACCGTGATATCAGATCCACTGAAAATGTCTGCAGCGGCACGCTCAATATCCGTTGATATTTTCTGCATTGTAATACTGTCTATACTTTTTAAGCGGCAATGTATTCTGGCAATAGAAAAATCGTAGACATCAATATAAGACTCTATTATTTCACTCGATAACAACGACAACTGGGTGATGAGCTCTGGGCTATCGGGAATTCGATAGTGAAGACGGTCCTCACCATTAAATGACATATTCATTTCTTTTAATACGTCAACCGCAGATATAGTGTAA
>JANQMK010000408.1 GCA_028280085.1 Pseudomonadales bacterium | reverse complement strand
CCCTTCAACGCTGATATGATTGAGGCAGCTAATTCAGGAAGGCTCGTACCCACCGCCACAATAGTGAGGCCAATAACAAGTTGGCTGACGCCGGCATAGGTAGCAATTTCTTTTGCTCCCCACACTAACAGATTGGCACTGGCCAATAGCAGACACAAACCAATGATAAGCCACATCCAGGCTGATAGCTGGGACATATCAGGCATCGCTTCTGCCTCTGTAGCATCTGCAGGCACAGATTTTTTGTATAAAAAATAGATAAATATGGACGATAAAATGGCCAATAAAATGAGCCCATCTAGCCAGGTTAGTGTCAAATCGTAGAGGCAGAGCCCAGCCGCTAAGGTCACCATTAATAGTGTCGGTATTTCTTTCCTCAATAAACTCGCTGCTGCTGGCAGCGGAGCAATAATGGCAGTAGCACCAAGTACTAACCCAATGTTAGCAATATTGGAGCCTATCGCATTACCAATGGCTAGATCGCCAGCATTGGTAAAAGCGGCGCTAATGGAGACAATGATTTCGGGTGCCGAGGTACCGAAGGCAACAATAGTTAAGCCGATAAGGATAGTGGACATGCCTAAATAACGAGCGGTAACTGCAGCGCCGCTGACAAACCTATCGGCGCTCCAAATCAGCCCGATAAAGCCGAAAACCACAGCAACAACGGGGTATAACAGCATTGCGTTGAAAAGGTCCTTCCTTGATGAATCATATGAAAAGGCTGATTATTGAGCAAAAACTATCTGCGTGAATGCTAGAATCAAACCAATATGCCGATTTTTGTTATCGGCGGCCAAATGGTATAGTGGGGCCACTTTAAAGTCAGTCTTTTTTTCAGTTTAATAGTGCCCAATTGTGCTTAGCATACCTATTACCCAAGTGAGACATGTAAAAAGTAGTAGATAGGTACCTATATGAATATCCAATCGCAGTTGATATCTGGTTGAGTGCTAGGATATTTTTAAGGGAAGCGTATTATCTAAAACTTGGAAGAGATAAAGGAACTTGGCCGCAACCTATTTGTTCTAACCTCGGTTACCGCAAACTTAGGACTTAACTTTATGAAACATATAGCTCTATCTTATCAACATCTGCTGTCTCGTCGAATCGCTATGGGTGTGCTTCTGGCGTTGTTTAGTTGCAGTATGTTGACGCTGGCTGGCCAAGAGAAAAGCGTTAATGCTGCGTCTGTGCAACAGCAAAAAAGCGCAATTACCGCTCATGAAACCATTCAGCAGGTTACGGATAAACTGGTCAAGGCAATCAATCAATCAAAAGCAAGTTTTAAGCAAGACCCAGATAGTTTTTACAAGGTGGTTGAAGGTGTCATGTCACCTGCAATTAACTTTAAAAAAATTACCCGCGGTGTTATGGGTAAGAAGTACTATAACGCAGCATCTGGCGCACAGCGCGAACGATTTATAGACACATTCAAGGAGGCGCTCATCCAAACCTACGCCAAGGGTCTCATTGAGTTTGATAATCAGAAGATAGCTGTCGTACCACCGACAACGGATACCACAGGCAAAAAGAAAGTAGTTGTGCGACAAAAGATTTATGGTGCTGATGCAGTCTATCCCTTATCTTATTCCATGTCATTAAATAAAGATGGCAAATGGCAACTCTATAACGTCACAATTAATGGCGTTAATCTGGGCATGACGTTCAGAAATCAATTTGCTCAGGCTATGAAAGATCATCGTGGCGATATTGATAAAGTCATTGCAAATTGGTCTGTTAAGGCGGCCGCGTCTGCCTCGAGTTAGCCAAATTAGTTTAGCTACTAAAAATGTTAAGCGCCTCATCACTATGCCGAGGTGCTCTACGGTTGCAAGCACTAGGGCTGTGACGCCATGAAGCCAAAAGATACATAGGCTGCATAGTGAGTTAAGTGTTGGATATGTTTCACTATCAATGAATCAGTCGTCGCCAGTACTATCTTACGCTATATTTTAGCCTTTTAAGTCAAACTTCTATATTATTGCCGACGCCTTTTTGGGTTACCTAGGATTATCTAGTGCTTTAGCAAGTGCAACAATGGACCCAATCTTAAATATTTATTACAGGGAGACGTCGTCAATGCAGCCACAAGACATTAGACAACTCATCGAAGATCATTTGCCTGAATGTGAAGTACATGCGCAAGGGGGGAATGGCAAATATGAAGTGCTGGTAATTGGTGAGTGTTTTGACGGCTTGAATGCGGTAAAGCGTCAGCAAATGGTTTACGGTGCGATTAACCAGCAAATTGCTGATGGCACCGTGCACGCTGTGACGATAAAGGCACTCACGCCTCGTCAGTGGCAAGAACAGAATTAGTGTCTAAACAGCAATGAGACTGTCGTCGCGGAAATCCCTGATTAAACAACGGTGTTATTGAGTTGACGGTATGGATAAATTACTGATTAAAGGTGGGCGTCGGTTAGAGGGAGAGGTACGTATATCGGGCGCAAAAAACTCTGCTTTGCCTATATTAGCGGCTACTTTGCTGTCTAGCGAAAGGGTGACCATTTGCAATTTGCCGCATTTGCATGACATTACCACGATGATTGAATTGTTGGGATGTATGGGCGTGCAGGTGCTGATTGATGAAAAGCTCAATATTGAAGTTAATAGCGAGACGATGACAGTTTTTACTGCGCCGTATGAACTGGTAAAGACCATGCGTGCATCAATCTTAGTATTGGGCCCCATGTTATCTAAGTATGGTGAAGCTACCGTTTCCTTTCCGGGCGGGTGTGCTATAGGCAGTCGGCCGGTTGATTTGCATCTCAAAGGCCTTGAAGCACTTGGCGCATCAATAACAGTTGAGCAAGGCTATATAAAAGCGAAGAGTCCTGGCAGATTAACTGGCGGCCATGTTTTTTTTGATACGGTCACTGTTGGTGGCACTGAGAATATTATGATGGCAGCGGTCCTCGCGCAGGGTAGAACCATTATTGAGAATGCCGCTCGGGAGCCAGAAATAGTTGATCTCGCATTGTTTTTAAATGCTATGGGAGCCAAGGTAACGGGTATGGGAACAGATACCTTGGTGATAGATGGTGTAGAAAGTCTGCATGGCTGTCGCTACAGTGTCATGCCAGACCGTATTGAAACGGGCACTTATCTAGTGGCTGCTGCGGCAACTGGAGGCCGTGTTGTGGTAAAGGATACGCGACCAGGTATGTTGGATGCAGTTTTGGCGAAATTAGAGGAGGCTGGTGCCAACATTAGTTGCGGTCAAGATTGGATAGCGCTGGACATGCCGGGCCGGCCTAAGGCTGTTAGTATCAAAACGGCACCTTATCCGGGTTTTCCAACTGACATGCAAGCTCAGTTTATTGCTTTAAACACCATTGCTGAAGGCACAGGTACGGTCATTGAAACAGTATTTGAAAATCGTCTTATTCAAGTGCATGAAATGAATCGCATGGGAGCCGAGATTAGGGTTGAGGGTAATACGGCTATAGTGACGGGTACGGTTCAGTTGAAAGGAGCTCCCGTTATGGCAACAGATTTAAGGGCATCAGCGAGTCTGGTCATTTTAGGTTTAGTAGCAGCGGGTGAAACGCTAGTTGAGCGTATTTATCATATTGATCGTGGTTATGAGTGTATTGAAGAAAAGTTACAATTGTTGGGCGCTCATATTAAACGAATAGCAGCATAAGCAATATAGGCAAAGGCTACTTGTATCAAATAAAATATCAATAGGTAAGTGATAGGTATTAGCGAGTGAGAAAGGTGACAGATGAATTAACCATTGCTTTGACAAAAGGCAGAATTCTCAGCGAAACCTTGCCATTATTAAAGGCCGCGGGCATCGAGCCGGAAGAAGATATCGCGAGTAGTCGTAAGTTGCAATTTAAAACGAATCAAGCGGGCGTTGGTCTGCTAGTCATTCGCGGTGTAGATGTGCCAACCTATGTGCAGTACGGTTCAGCTGACCTTGGTGTTAGTGGCAAAGATGTGTTGATGGAGCATGGCTCTGAAGGATTCTATGAGCCATTAGATTTGGGTATTGCGCGTTGTAAGTTGATGACAGCGGGGCTAACGGGGAAAAAAGACCACTCAATTGGTCGTATCACTGTGGCGACTAAATTCGTTAATATTGCAAAACGCTACTATGCTGGCATTGGCAGGCAAGTTAATGTCATTAAGCTATATGGTGCAATGGAGTTAGCTCCCCTTATGGGGATGGCTGATGAGATCGTTGATATTGTCGATACCGGCAATACGCTGAGAGCAAATGGGCTCGAACCTTATGAGGAAATAGCGAAAGTTAGCTCCCGGCTAATAGTCAATAAGGCTTCTATGAAAGTTAAACACGATAAAATTCAGCAGTTAATTAATTCGATAGCCACAGCCGTTAAAGAAAAGAATTGAACATTTTGAATGTCCGCTATGAAAATTAGTATGAAATCTCTGAATACATCTTCCGCTGAGTTTGATCAAGAACTCGATAAATTGCTGGCATGGGATAGTGTGTCTGATCACCAGGTTGTATCAGCTGTTAAGGATATTTTGGCGGCTGTCAAGCAGCGAGGAGACCAAGCGCTTGTAGACTATACCAATCAGTTTGATCAGCTCAATGTTTCTGAGATTGGGCAGCTTATTGTACCAGCTGATGCTCTACATGGGGCGCTGCATCGTATTTCGCCCGAACAACGGCTTGCGCTAGAAAATGCAGCGCAAAGAATCCGTCGTTACCATGAACATCAAAGGCAGGACTCTTGGCAGTTTAGGGAAAGCGACGGTACTGTATTAGGTCAAAAGGTTACCCCATTGGCTAAGGTTGGACTCTATGTGCCTGGCGGTAAAGCGTCATACCCTTCGTCAGTTTTGATGAACGCCGTACCGGCGAAAGTGGCAGGTGTTAAACAACTTGTTATGACAGTGCCAACACCGGGCGGTGACGTTAATGATATGGTGATGGCGGCTGCGGCGATTGCAGAGGTTGATCAGGTTTTTACCATAGGTGGCGCACAAGCAATTGCCGCGTTGGCTTTTGGTACTCAGGGTGTGCCAAAGGTCGATAAGATTGTCGGGCCAGGTAATATTTATGTCGCTACGGCTAAGCGTTTAGTTTTTGGCGAGGTCGGCCTTGATATGATTGCGGGTCCTTCCGAGATAGTTGTGCTTTGTGACGGTCATACTGATCCGGATTGGATCGCAATGGATTTGTTTTCTCAAGCTGAGCATGACGAGGCTGCTCAAGCTATTTTAATTTCTCCCGATGGGGACTTTCTCGATAGTGTGAAGTCTAGCATTGAGACTTTACTGCCCAGTTTAGAGCGGTCTGACATAATAAGGGCTTCTTTGCAACGGCGGGGAGCGTTGGTTAAGGTGAGGGATTTAGCAGAAGCTATTGCATTATGTAATCGAATTGCGCCTGAGCATCTAGAATTATCGGTGGAAAAGCCGGAGGCAATACTTAATGATATAGAGCATGCTGGTGCAGTTTTTATGGGAAGGTACACTGCAGAAGCGCTAGGAGATTATTGTGCGGGTCCAAATCATGTGTTGCCTACATCGGGTACAGCACGTTTTTCTTCGCCTTTAGGTGTATATGACTTTCAGAAACGTACGTCAATCATTCACTGTTCACCGCAAGGCGCTTCTGAGCTAGGTAAAATTGCCTCGGTACTGGCCGAGGGAGAGTCGTTAACAGCGCATGCTCGTTCAGCGCGGTATCGAATCATACCTTCTTCTTAGACCTCAATATCTGAATGGCGCTAACCTCGCGGCTATTGCTAACCCTCTTGAGAGATGACGAATATGCACGATTATTCTGACCAAGTTGTAGCGTTAACGGCGGCTTTAGTGCGACCTGATATTCAGCAGATGTCAGCTTACCATGTCCCTAATGCGGCAGGTCTAATAAAGCTTGATGCCATGGAGTCGCCGTTCCCTTGGCCTGGTGATCTGCAGCAACAGTGGCTGGAAAAGTTGTCGACTGCGCAAATAAATCGTTATCCGGATCCTCAAGCTACCGACGTAAAACGCAGAATTCGCCAAGTAATGACTGTACCCGATGCTTATAGTATTCTTTTAGGTAATGGTTCGGATGAGGTGATTCAGCTGGTTATTCAAGCCTTAGCGCGGGAAGATGCTGTTGTGATGTCGCCGGAGCCGAGTTTTGTGATGTTTAAAGTTATTGCTAACATCAACCGTGTTAACTATGTTGGTGTAAGCTTGACAAAGGATTTTGCGCTCGATATTGATGCTATGTTAAATGCCATCGCAAAACATGCCCCAGCGGTTATTTTTTTGGCGCAGCCAAACAACCCGACGGGTAATCTCTATGATTTGCAGGCAGTGGAAAAGATTATTATAGCGACGCCTGGTTTGGTTGTCTTAGATGAAGCATACTCGGCTTTTACTGATCGTAATCATGTGGGCTTGCTAGCAAAATACCCTAATGTTGTGGTGATGCGTACTGTTTCAAAGGTAGGTTTAGCTGGTTTGCGTTTGGGTCTGTTGATCGCTCATCCTGGTTGGATTGAGATGTTCGATAAAGTTCGCCTGCCATATAATATTAATTTGTTAACGCAGTTGAGCGCAGAATTTGCTTTTGAAAACTACGGTCAGCTGCAGGCGTTGGCTGACATAATTTGTCAGCAGCGTAAAGAGCTTGCTGATCAGCTCGAACAGATAGGGAGAGTAGAGATTTGGCAAAGTGAGGCCAATTTTATTGTTTTCAGGACCTTGTCTGTAAATGCGAGAACGGTGTTTGAAAAGTTAAAAGAACAAGGTGTGTTAGTAAAGTGCCTTGATGGAGCGCATCCGCTATTAAAAAACTGCTTACGTGTGACGGTGAGTTCGTTTGAGGAAAATCAGTATTTTTTAACAGCACTAAAAGCCGCGCTACAAAGCTGCGGTTAGAACTCTGGATGCTGAAGCTATCTAATAAATTACTTCCCCGGCCATTTTAGTGGTTTGCCTATTGGCTTGGCCGATTGCTTAAGGTTGCAGACAATCTGGTGGCCTTGCCTTGGCGAATAATGTCGATAGCAATAGAGTCGCCCGGTTTTGAGGCGGCAACTCTATTCATGCCTGATCGACCATCGACTATTGGAACATTGTCTATTGCGGTAATAATATCGCCTGCTTTGAATCCTGCTTTATGTGCTGGGCTATTGCGATAAACGCCAGTGACAATAATACCTTTTTTATTCCTATCTAAACCAAAAGAAGTAGCAATTTGTGGTGTTAACTGTTGTGCTTCCAAACCCAACCAACCGCGGATCACGCGGCCGTACTGCACTAAATCAGACATTACTTGGATGGCTGTATTGGCGGGAATAGCGAAGCTAATGCCTGACCAGCCTGATTCGGAGTCGAGTATTGCTGTATTGATGCCGATAAGGTGACCTTGATGATTAACTAAAGCGCCGCCGGAGTTGCCAGGATTGATGGCAGCATCAGTCTGAATAAAATCTTCAAATGTATTTAAACCTAGGCCATAGCGACCGGTGGCACTAATAATGCCTTGGGTAACGGTCTGGCCTACGCCAAAAGGATTGCCGATAGCGAGCACTACGTCACCTACGTTTACTGAATTAGGATCGCCGATCTGGATGGGTGTACCATCAGTATTCGCGATTTTTAGTACCGCCAGGTCGGTTTCTGGGTCAACTCCAATGATGCTAGCTTTACTCTGCGTGCCATCGTAGAGTAGAACGAGAATCTCATCAGCGCCCGCGATAACATGATTGTTTGTTAAGACATAACCTTCTGCTGTCATGATCACACCAGAGCCTAAGGTTTCTTTCATGCGTTCTTGTATGGGCGGCGTGCTCTTTCTGAAAAATTGCTGAAAGAAGGGATCGCGAAAAATACGTGGTGCTCGAGAACGTTCATGGCGACGTGTGTAGATGTTAACAACTGATGGCGCAGCTTGGCTGACAGCGTTCTGATAACTATTGACGGCAGCCGTCGCTGGTTCTTTTGGATGTATTCTTTGTGAACCGATAGTGGCGTTGGGTAATAGACCCATGGCTTGAGCTAAAATGACTGCAGCGAGGATTCCTGAAACGATGGGCCAGTTAATAGAGTTCAGAAATCTTAGCATTAGTTAGAATTTCCTGCGAACGTGAAGCCCCGTCATGGTCATTAGAGAATAAGTACTGGATAAAGAGAAGAAAGAAACGGTGGTTAACTGTTTTGTTCTTCGGCTTCCGTAGTTTGTCGTTGATTGAGCGTATCTTGTTTGGTGGATTCGCCATGATTTACTTTCTCTAGTCCGTACTCTTCATTGAGCATACCGGTTTCATCAGCGTCAGTCTTGGGAGCATAGTCTTTTGGTGGCTCAATAGAAACTGATGGGTCCGTTGGCTTGTCAGTACTTGATTGCGTTGGTCGGCTCAAAGAGCCTGGTGGGGTAATACTTAGTAAGTGCCGACTAAATTCATCATTACAAAGTTGTACAGCACTTACTCTTAAGTGGTCATGCACTTCTTTATAGCTATCGGTCAGCTGATTAACTAAATCTGAAGTCTTAGAAAAGTGCGAAATTACCTGCTGTCTGTACTGTGCTAAATTTTTTTCCGCTTGTGCTAATTGATCTTCAAGTTCCTTTGAGCGTTTTGCCTGATTGCCTAATTTGCTGGCTATATATAGGCCCGCCCCCAGACCGAAAATTAGACTCAAACTAGCTGCAATCCAAAGTGTTAATGTGCTATACACAATATTCTCCTGAATGTGGGTGTTGCTGTTACCCGAAATGGGGCTTTGCTCTGAGCCTGGTTTTAAAATGACTCTAAAACGTGGCTTTAAAAAAGCGATCGTGAAAATTGTATCAAATGATAATGGTGGCAGTATTATAGATCAGGTTTTAGTTAGATAGGTATAGAGTATTTTATGAGTTTGTTTACAGAACGAGAACAAAAGGTCTTTATCGAGGGGCCGTGCGGTGAGCTGGAGGCTTATTATCATACTGCCAAAATTGATACAGGGAGGCAGGCAACCGTTATCATTTGTCATCCGCACCCGCAATTTGGCGGAACTATGGATAACAAGGTGGTTACGACGCTAGCACGACTATATAGAGAAATCGGTGTTAATGCTATCCGCTTTAACTTCCGTGGGGTTGGCGCTAGTGCTGGCTCTTACGGGGGTACCGAAGGGGAGCATGGAGATTTGCTATCCGTTATTGGAAGGTTGAAAAATGATCGACCTGAGGATGAGTTGCTACTCGCAGGCTTTTCTTTCGGTTCATTCATTGCTTTTCGCGGTGCTGCGGGCTTGCCGCGAGTTGGGCATTTGTTGCTTATTGCACCGCCGGTAGACCGCTATTCGTTTGACAACTATGATCCTCCTCCCTGCCCGGTCTGCGTGGTACAAGGCGGTGAGGATGACGTGGTTGAAGCAAGCGGGGTTTGGGATTGGGTCGCTGCGCAACCGTTTGATATCCAGTTGATTAAAATTGATGATGCAGGTCATTTCTTCCACGGCAAGTTGGTGGAGCTCAAACAACTGCTAATACCGAAACTGAGCAAGCAGCTGCGTTTAGCAGAATAATGGCGCAGGCTAAATTAAATTGCGAAATTTGCTCATGATGGTAGAGTGTGCCATTTTTATTATTTTGTCTAAATTATAGTCTTAAACTCTATGGGACCCACAGATAGATATCGCCAGGATTTAACTCGCGAAGGTTTTTTATACGACTCGGCGCAGGAAAATGCAGTACGCCATTTACAGCGTTTATTTGATGAGTTGGTCAATGCTGAAGATAAGCTAGACGAGGATGTGATTGGCTCTGAGTCCGGCTGGATATCAGGCAATAGGCTGTTTAAACGTGTATCCAGTTTTATGAGTAGACCTGTCTCACAACCACTAGCAGAACCAACTATTAAAGGGCTCTACTTTTGGGGTGGAGTAGGTCGCGGTAAAACCTACTTGATGGACTGCTTTTATGAGTGTCTGCCGTTTCCGAAAAAGCTGCGTACCCATTTCCATCGTTTTATGCAGCGCGTGCATGCTGATCTCACGCGCCTAAAAGGCCAGAAAAATCCACTTAAAGTTGTTGCACAGCATATCGCAGCTGAGTCTCGTGTGGTGTGTTTCGATGAGTTTTTTGTTTCTGATATTACTGATGCCATGATACTCGCAGGCCTGTTTGAAGAGTTATTTAAACACGGTGTAGTGTTGGTAGCGACCTCTAACATAGTACCAGACGAACTCTATAAGGATGGGTTACAGCGAGCGCGTTTTTTGCCGGCGATTGCGTTGCTAAACCAGCATACTGAGGTGGTTAACATCGATGGTGGTACAGATTACCGTTTGCGTGCATTAGAACGTGCGGAGTTATATCACTATCCCCTTGATGAAGGAGCTGACCAAAGTTTGAAGAGTAGCTTTGATAGCTTGGCACCAGAGCCGGGTAAGAAGAACCAGCAGATTGAAGTAAATGGCCGTTTGTTACTGTCCCGTTATTGTGCTGATGATGTTATATGGTTTAACTTTGATGTGTTGTGTGACGGGCCGCGCAGTCAAAATGACTATATTGAATTAGCGCGAATTTACCACGCGGTCTTGCTGGGAAATGTGCCGCAGATGGGCGGTGATACTGACGATCAAGCGCGGCGCTTTATCAATTTAATCGATGAGTTTTACGATCGTCACGTCAAGCTAGTGATTTCTGCTGCCGTACCGTTGGCGGAATTATATGTGGGCGGAAACCTATCGTTTGAGTTCGCCAGAACAACAAGTCGTTTGCTTGAAATGCAATCACATGAATATTTGGCGCGTGGCCATAGACCCTAAGCCATAGACCCTAATGTTAGATCAAAAATTAATCTATTTGGGTTTTGCTAAGAAGGCGGCGCTTGTCAATTTGCGCTATTCTGAGAAGTGATCTAAATTGTTGCCAAAATACAGGAAAATTCTTGAAAAGAGCAATTTGCTCCGGTAGTATTCGCGCTCCGTCGTGTGGGAACACCGCTTCAATCAGAGATAGATCATGATAACGTATTCAGCAAAACCAAATACTGTTAAACGCGATTGGTTTGTAGTCGATGCAGATGGCAAAACCCTCGGTCGTGTTGCTGCCGAAATCGCTCATCGTTTGCGGGGCAAACACAAGCCCGAATATACGCCACATGTCGATACCGGCGATTATATTATCGTTGTTAACTGCGAGAAAATACAGGTTACCGGTAATAAAGCTAAAGGCAAAATGTATCACCATCACACCGGCTACCCTGGTGGGCTGAAGTCCATGTCTTTTGAAAAACTCATTGAACGTGCCCCTGAACGTGTTATTAAGCGGGCTGTAAAGGGTATGTTACCAAAGGGCCCACTTGGTCGTGATATGTTTTCAAAGTTAAAAGTTTATGCGGGTGCCGAACATCCTCACGCGGCACAACAACCCCAATTATTAGAGATTTAGAGAAGGTATAGTATGTCGGCTGCACAGTATTACGGTACCGGACGTCGCAAGACATCGACGGCTCGAGTTTTCTTGCGCCAAGGAACGGGTGAGATAAAAATAAATAAACGACCTATTGATGCTTATTTCGGTCGTGAAGTCGCGAGAATGATTGTGCGTCAACCGCTTGAATTGGTTGAAATGGTGGATAAGTTTGATGCGACCATCACCGTTAAAGGTGGGGGTAGCTTCGGTCAAGCAGGTGCCATTCGCCATGGTATTACTCGGGCGTTGATGGAATATGATGAAACACTGCGTGGGGCTTTGCGCACAGCAGGCTTTGTAACCCGTGATGCACGTGAGGTTGAGCGCAAAAAAGTCGGTTTGCGCAAGGCGCGTAAGAAGCCACAGTTTTCAAAACGCTAGTTTTTCGATCAACTGCTTTGTGGTCAATTATTGTTGGCTTTATAAAACGCTCGAATAATTATTCGGGCGTTTTTTTTGGTCTATAGTGTTGCATGATACAGTGTGTATTTTGCTGTAGGCATTGATTCCTTTTATAACGTGACAACATGACATCAAACGTGGCGGATGACTAGCGGGTTAGTGCGACTAACCCGCTAGTCATGATTTTAGTAATGGCGCTTTTACCTGGTATTTTAAGGCTTTTGTTAGTTTGGATAGGTGGCCGATTAGACTTAGTGTTATGACTATTGGTAACGGTGGCGGTAAACCCGGAGAAAAAGGTGAGTTTGTTGGGTAATCCGGGAATGGCGACAGATAACAGGCTTTAATTCCGCCATGGTGTCGTTATAAATGCACACTTTGTATCTTGCGCGCTGAATTCCTTGTAAGGTTAGCGTAATTTCATTACTATTTGCGCCATTTTTGAATGGTTGATTTTAGAAAGCGTCACTGCCGTGCATAAAATGCTTGGCGTTAGGGGAGAAAATTGTCATGAGCGATGACGAAGTGAATGAAGGTAGGCGCCGGCTACTTATCGCTGCTACCTCTGCAGTGGGTGCGGTTGGCGTTGTCGGTGCCGCGGTACCATTTGTTGCCTCCTGGAATCCGAGTGCTAAAGCTAAGGCAGCAGGTGCTCCAGTTAAATATAATGTCAGTAAGCTAGAACCCGGCCAGATGGTAGTAGTGGAATGGCGAGGTAAGCCCGTTTATGTCGTCCGTCGTACGCCTGAAGCATTGGCTAATATAACAAAGCTGAGTGATACAACCTTAGCTGACCCTGACTCTGCTCGTCCTATGCAACCAGACTATATTAAAGGTGACACAAGAGCCATTAGACCGGAGTTTTTGATTGTGGTGGGCTTGTGTACTCACTTAGGTTGTGCGCCAAAATATCGACCGGAGTTAGGTGCGGCGGATTTAGGCAGTGATTGGAAGGGCGGGTTTTTTTGTCCCTGTCATGGCTCTAAATTTGATTTGGCTGGTCGAGTCTATAAAGATGTGCCAGCGCCAGATAATTTAGAAGTTCCTCCACATTCATACGAAAGTGATGATGTGGTCATTATTGGGGTAGATCAGGAGACCGCGTAATGAGTAAAGCAATAGATCTGTTACTTGATGTCAGAGATTGGATCGATGATAGATTGCCTATTATGCGGGCGTGGGATACCCACATGGGTAAGTATTACGCGCCAAAGAACTTTAACTTTTGGTATTTCTTTGGTGTGCTTTCTCTTGTGGTATTGGTGAACCAGCTACTTACTGGTGTTTGGTTGACAATGATGTATGAACCTAGCGCCGAAAGAGCATTTGCTTCCGTCGAATACATTATGCGTGATGTGGATTATGGATGGCTTATCCGCTACATGCATTCTACTGGCGCTTCGGCGTTTTTTGCCGTCGTATACTTACATATGTTTCGCGGCATATTATATGGCTCTTATAAAAAGCCACGTGAACTTGTTTGGGTGTTTGGTATGTTGATCTATGTAGCCTTGATGGCGGAAGGCTTCCTAGGTTATGTATTACCTTGGGGCCAAATGTCTTATTGGGGCGCGCAGGTTATCGTGTCATTGTTTGGCGCTATTCCAATTATTGGCGAGGACTTAGTCCAATGGATTCGGGGCGACTACCTCATCTCCGGTATTACGTTAAATCGCTTTTTTGCTTTGCATGTCGTGGCAGTACCTATTGTATTGTTGGGCTTGGTGGTCTTGCACTTATTGGCTTTGCACGAAGTTGGCTCAAATAATCCAGATGGTATAGAGATCAAAGAGAATAAGGATGAGAACGGTATACCAAAAGATGGTGTTCCCTTTCACCCTTACTATACCGTGCATGATCTTGTTGGTGTTTCAGTATTTTTATTTGTTTTTTGTAGCATTATCTTTTTTGCCCCAGAGATGGGCGGGTATTTTATCGAGCATGCGAATTTTGAAGAAGCTAATTCTCTCAAGACGCCCGAGCACATTGCCCCAGTATGGTACTACACACCCTATTATGCGATGTTGCGAGCAGTGACTATTCCGTTTTTTGGTCTTGATGCTAAGTTTTGGGGGTTTGTGGTAATGGCTGGCGCAGTCGCCATCTTGTTTGTGCTGCCCTGGTTAGATCGCAGTCCGGTTAAATCCTGGCGTTATAAAGGTCGACTAACCAAAGCAGCGATTTTCATTTTTGTGGCTACGTTTCTGACTTTAGGTTATTTAGGCGCTATTCCAGCCAGTGGGACGTTCCTGGGGGTTGATAGAGCTAAAATGGCTGCAATACTTACTATTGTTTATTTTGCATTCTTTCTTCTAATGCCGATATATACCAAGATTGAAAAGACTCACGCGGTTCCAGAGAGGGTGACGGGGCTATGATAAAGATTTTACGTGCGTTGCTTATACTGCCATTAGCATTACTACCATTATTCAGTCATGCTGGCGGCGGTGGGGATGTCCGTCTCGAAAAGGTAAAGATTGACCTGACCGATAAGGAGTCGTTACAGAGAGGTGCAAAATGGTTCACCAACTATTGTATGGGTTGCCATTCGGCAAAATTTTCTCGCTATGAGCGGGTTGCTGATGACTTGGACATTCCTCATGACGCTATGATGGAAAATCTGGTATTTGCCGATAAAAAGATTGGTGAACTGATGGATATTGCAATGCCAACCGAGTTAGGGAAAAAGTGGTTTGGCGCGGCGCCACCAGATTTAACCTTGGTAGCGAGAGCACGTAATCCCGATTGGCTGTATACCTATTTAAAAACTTTTTATGTGGATGAAACTCGTCCGCTAGGTGTTAATAACATCGTCTTTCCAGACGTCGGTATGCCGCATGCGATGCTTGAGCTCCAAGGGCTGCAGACCTGTGCTAAAAAAGATCCGGATAGTGGTAAGTGTTTGGAAGTCGAGCACGTAGAAGGTACGGGGGAGCTGACGGTAGCAGAGTATGATCAGGCTGTAACGGATATGGTTAACTTTATGGAGTATATTGCTGAACCGATAGCCTTAGAGCGACAGGAGCTTGGCAAGAGCGTGCTGATCTACATACTTATTTTGTTTATTGTCTGTTGGTTTTTAAATCGTGAGTATTGGAAAGGCATTCACTAAGACAGCCGTTTTAGCAAGGGTTAACCGTCCGATTTTGTACTAATATACAGGTATTATATTTGTCGAGGAAAGTTTTATGGGGGTTGTAGCTAAGCGTTCTTCAATGACCTTTTATTCGAACGGGCAATGTCATTATAGTCATCGCGTGAGAATTGTTCTGGCTGAAAAAGGCGTGACCGTCGATATCGTCGATGTTGATCCAGAAAATAAACCTGAAGATTTGGCTGAGCTAAATCCATACAATAGTTTGCCAACCTTGATGGATAGAGACTTGGTGCTTTATGAATCCAAAGTCATGATGGAATATTTAGACGAGCGGTTTCCT
>JANQMK010000407.1 GCA_028280085.1 Pseudomonadales bacterium | reverse complement strand
CCGTTGGCAAGAGCTTAACGACGATAACATACCTGTGGCGCACATTTTCAAAGAGGGCGGAGTCTATGTCATTACAGGAGGGCTCGGCGGATTAGGCCTTATATTTGCGCAAGAGATTTTAGCAACGACAAATCGTACCAATATTGTATTGGTCGGTCGTTCGACGCTATCGGAGGAAAAGCAATCGACGATCGAGCGGTTGCAAAAGCCTGGCTCAAACCTAGTCTATCATTCGGCAGATATAGCTCACCGGGAGCAGGTCAATGCGTTGATAGCATCAGTTTTGCACGACTATGGACGTTTGGACGGTATTTTTCACTGCGCCGGTGTGATTCACGATAACTTTATTTTAAAGAAAACGATAGCGGACGTTCAGCAAGTCTTAGCGGCCAAAGTAGCCGGCACAATACATCTCGATGTTGCGACTAAAGATCTCGCGCTAGATTTCTTTGTTTTATTTTCATCGGGTACATCAGTCCTGGGCAATATCGGGCAGGCGGATTATGCAATGGCCAACGGATTCATGGATCAGTTCGCCGCTTATCGTGACAAATTGGTTGTAGCTCACCAGCGTTGTGGAAAAAGTCTTTCGATTAATTGGCCGTTATGGCAAGCGGGCAGTATGGGACTTGAAGCCAGTTCACAAGAGATGGCAAAGCAGCGCTTAGGTATGGTCGGCATGGAAACGGCAAGTGGTATTCGGGCTTTTTATCGCGGTCTTAGTACTATCCATAGCCAAGTGATGGTGATGTCAGGTGATCTTAGTCTGATACGTGGGGCACTGTTTGAGACAACATACCGCGAAAAGCGACATATTGAAAGTACACCGATTGACATAAGGCCGGCTAATGCGGAACCCAGTGGGACACAGGTTTCAGCGCCGGCAATCAATATGCTTGAAGAAAAGGCGTTGCACTATATAACGCAAGAGCTGTCTTCTGTATTAAAGTTGTCAGCCCATCATATTGATGTGCGAGCTCCCTTAGAAGTGTATGGCATTGATTCCGTGCTTGCATTGCAACTAATTGATGTGTTGGAGCAAATCTTTGGCCCGTTGCCTAAAACATTATTTTTTGAATATCAAACTCTAGTGGAATTAACTCACTATCTACTGCGCTCACACGAATCTACCCTAACGGCATTGCTAGAGGAGGATACAGACCGAGTTGTTTTAGCGGTTGATAATGAAATGCGGTTGAAAAATGTCCCGACCCAGGATGTCAGTTTTGATAATCGACAGCGAACTAGAAAGCGTTTTTTTGGTTTACCGGATATTTTACCGGGTACAAGTACCGCTTCTTCTAGTGAAAGGCCTAATGATACCGGCGCTTTAGAGATCGCCGTTATTGGTTTGAGTGGGCGTTATCCACAGGCGTCGAATATCCAACAATATTGGCATAACCTAAGGCAGGGACGTGATTGTCTTACCGAGGTACCCAAAGAACGTTGGGATTGGCGGTTGCATTACAGTGCCGATTCGAATCAATCAGGTAAGCATTTGAGTAATAAAGGTGGCTTTATTGACAACGTGGATGGTTTCGATCCCTTGTTTTTCAATATATCACCGTATGAAGCAAGACAGATGGATCCACAGGAGCGTCTGTTTTTAACTCATGCTTGGTTAGCCGTTGAAGATGCCGGTTATACCCGGAGTCAGTTACAACAGTCTCGGCAGCATGATGTGTTAAATGAATCGGGTTTACTTCAAGATTTGTCTGCGCAAGTGGGTGTCTACGCCGGTGTTATGTATGGCGAGTATCAGCTCCATGGTGGTGTTAGTGGTCTGGGTAGTATTGCTAATAGAGTCTCCTATACGCTGAATTTACATGGCCCCAGTATGACAATTGATACGATGTGTTCTTCTTCGCTAACGTCGGTACACTTAGCCTGTCAAGATTTAAAGCAGGGCAGAACGGATTTAGCGATAGCTGGCGGTGTGAACGTGAGTATTCATCCTCATAAGTATCAGATATTGAGTGAAAAGCAATTTATTTCCACCCAGGGACATTGTGCGAGCTTTGGTAGTGGCGGTGATGGTTATATACCAGGTGAAGGCGGGGGTGTGGTACTACTCAAACGCAAGGCTGAAGCCATTGAGGACAATGATCATATCTACGGCCTCATTCTTGGTAGCGCGTTGACCCATGGTGGCAAGACCAATGGTTATACCGTACCTAACCCACAGGCACAACGCAGCGCCATTGAAAGGGCTTTATTAGAGGCACAAATCGATCCCACTTGGATTAGTTATATCGAGGCACACGGTACAGGTACCGAACTGGGCGATCCGATAGAGATAGCTGCATTGAGCCAGGCGTTTGACCATCATACACAGCGTAAAGGCTATTGCCGAATAGGTTCTGTAAAGTCAAATATAGGTCATTGCGAAGGTGCGGCAGGTATCGGTGGGTTGACTAAAGTGTTACTTCAGATGCAACATAAAAAGATTGTACCGTCTCTGCATTCTTCAACACTGAACCCTCATATTAGCTTTGAAAGCACACCTTTTATTGTCAACCAAATCCTGCGTGATTGGGAAAAGCCTACTATCGACGGTCTAGAATTACCTCGCATCGCGGGAATATCGGCGTTTGGTGCCGGCGGCAGCAATGCCCATATGATCGTTAGTGAATATGAAGCTGAAGAATCTAATGTAGAGGTGTCGGGAGCGCCGGTAGTAGTGCCCTTATCGGCTAAGACAGACGAACAGCTAGCAGAAGTTGCAAAAAAATTATTGGTTTACTTGGAAGAAGAATCGTTAAATCTCGTGGACCTCGCCTATACGCTTCAGGTAGGTAGAGAAGCAATGGATGAGCGGTTGGGATTTATTGTCACGTCAAGGCAAATGCTTGAAGAAAATCTCAAGGCGTTTTTAGCAGGAAAGCAGCATATAGATGGCCATTTTCGTAGCCAAGCCAAGCAGGATCGTGCCCTATTAGGGTTATTTAATGCAGATGGTGATTTACAAACTACATTAGAAAAATGGATGGATGAGAAAAAATATGTTCGACTACTTGATTTATGGGTAAACGGCGTAGAGGTTGCATGGCATAAACTCTACGGTCATGTTAAGCCCAGGCGTGTGAGTTTACCGACCTATCCTTTTATTGAAAAAAGCTACTGGATTGATGCTCATTCGTTAACAGTTCAACACCAAAGCGAATTGAATCGATCTGGAACGAATCGTTCTGTTATTCATCCATTAGTACATGAAAACACTTCTGAGTTACTAGCACAACGCTATACTTCAACATTTACCGGCAACGAATTTTTCTTTACTGATCATCGAGTAAAAGGGGAAAGCATGCTGCCCGCGGTGGCCTATTTAGAAATGGTGCGAGAAGCGGTAGCAAGAGCGATCGGACCGGCTGAAGTAAACACATCAATAGTGTTCAACCATATCGTATGGGAAAAACCAATTGTTATGGCTGGCACTGTAAAAGAGGTGCATATTAGACTGTTTGAGGGAGAGGATGACTGCATACACTATGAGATTTACACGTGTCTAGCATTGCCGCAAGACGAACGGGTACATTGTCGAGGTATTGCAAAAATTAAACCTCAGCCATCATTAAAAACAGCGATAGACAATCAACTTTCTTCATCTGATGACAACACTTTTAATCTAAAAGAAATCCGTGCGGCAATGACTCAAGGCAAATTGAGTGCCAGTACTTGCTATCGAACTTTTAAGGCCATAGAACTCGACTATGGAGCAGCACTGCAGGGTATTGAAGAAATTTATCGAGGTGAAAATCAGGTGGTAGCTAAGCTGGCTTTGCCTGACATTGTTGCCGAGACAAAAAACGACTATATGCTCCATCCCTCTGTAGTAGACAGTGCCTTGCAGGCGTCCATTGGGCTAGTGCCAGAATCTACGATGCTTAGCGCCGAGTTCAATATTAACAAGGACAGTAACAAAAACAGTAACAAAAACAGCGACAAGCCAAACACCTTGCAGCTAGTACCCCGACTGCCGTTCGCATTGGAATCCTTAATTGTTAGGCATCCTTGCACCGTTAGTATGTATGCCTGGATACGTTACGCAAAGGGTAGCGGTCCGCTAGACAATGTACAGAAGCTGGATATCGATTTAAGCGACGCTAAGGGTAAGCTATGCGTTACATTGAGAGGGCTATCCACCAGAAAGTGGAGGCAAGAGCAGGACGAAAAGTTCAACGAAACCTTTGCTACAGAGGTTGCTGAAAAATACAATAATACGTTTGATTTGCCTGTCGAGCCGGATACGCTAGAAGAAAATGCCCAGCAGTATGTCAAGCTCCAATTATCTTCAGTGCTAGAACTACCGGCTCATAGCATTGATGTGCAAGCTCCGTTAGAAACATACGGTATTGACTCGATTATGGCAATGCGATTGACTCAGGTGTTGGAGAAGACCTTTCACTCTTTACCCAAAACACTATTTTTTGAATACAAGACGATTGCAGAGTTAACCGCCTATTTGGTGGATTCACATAAGCCATTTTTCGTGGCACTTATGCGAGAAGAAGCAGGCTCGACAGATAATTCTACCGGAAGAACACTCGGTAGAGTGGCGTCTTCAACAACATCCGGCACGGTAAGAAAGAGAAGAGGCTCTTCTGTTGTGTCAGTAATCGGTCCAGAAAATACGCCTAACGGCTCATCCCTTTCCCCGAGTAGTATTTTTCCCGATATCAGATCTGATTACGTCGCGTCTTCGGCAGTTGCGATTATTGGTTTAAGTGGTCGCTACCCCCAATCTGCCAATCTTGAAGCCTATTGGGATAATTTGGCGCAGGGACGTGATTGTATCACGCAAATCCCTGAGGAACGTTGGGATTGGCAGGCATATTACAGCGAAGACCGCAACAAGCCGGGCAAACATTTCAGTAAATGGGGTGGATTTATTGATGGTGTAGATGAATTTGATCCGTTGTTTTTTAATATATCGCCGCGCGAAGCAATACAAATGGATCCGCAGGAACGTTTATTTTTGAGCTATGCGTGGCTGGCAGTTGAGGACGCCGGTTATACCCGCAAGAGCTTACAGAACCCGAGCAACGAAGATGTTTCTAGTGAGCCCGTGAAGAAGCGGAGTTTGCTCAGGCAAGTCGGTGTATATGCTGGTGTTATGTATGGCGAGTATCAACTCTTTAGCATAACCAGTAACTTGGCTAGTATTGCTAATAGAGTATCTTATGTTTTTGACTTACATGGCCCCAGTATGACTATTGACACCATGTGTTCGTCGTCGCTAACGTCCATCCATGTAGCCTGCCAGGATTTAGCCCATGGTGTAACGGCGTTGGCAATTGCCGGTGGGGTGAATGTGAGCATTCATCCTAATAAGTACCTTGCGCTCAGTGCTGGACAGTTTATCTCTACACAGGGCCATTGCCGGAGTTTTGGTGAGGGCGGTGATGGCTTTGTACCGAGCGAGGGGGTTGGCGTTGCGGTATTAAAACCCTCGTCCAAGGCCATCGAGGATAACGACCACATATATGGCATGATTTTGAGTAGCGCAGTGACACATGGTGGCAAGACCAATGGGTACCATGTGCCCAATCCTCAGGCTCAGCGTGGTGCAGTTGAAAACGCACTGGCAAAGGCCAAGATAGAATCTAGATGGCTCAGTTACGTCGAAGCCCATGGTACCGGCACTGAACTTGGTGATCCCATCGAAATTGCGGCATTGACTCAGGCTTTTGGTGAAGGGGCTGACCAAGCATGGCAATGCCATATTGGCTCCGTGAAGTCGAATATAGGTCATTGTGAAAGTGCCGCCGGAATAAGCGGACTCAGTAAAGTGTTGTTACAAATGAAGCATAAAAAAATAGTACCGTCTTTACATTCGTCGATATTGAACCCAAACATTGATTTTGAAAATGGCCCCTTTGTGGTAAACCAACGGTTGCAGGATTGGCAGCGGCCGATTGTCGATGGTCGCGAGGTGCCTCGTATTGCCGGCATATCGTCGTTTGGTGCTGGAGGTAGTAATGCGCATTTGATTGTCCAAGAATATGAAGCTCACAACCAGGCAACCGAACAACCTCGTTTGCATGATGAATCTGCAGTGATAATTATCCTGTCGGCAAAAAGACAAGAGCAATTAATTGATAAGGCGACACAACTAGTGGCTTTTGTTAAGAACGCTGCGTTGGATTTAGTTGACCTTGCCTATACCTTGCAGGTAGGAAGGGAAGCAATGGAAGAAAGGCTGGGCTTTATCGTAACGTCAACACAAGTATTGGTGGAAAAGTTGCAAGCATTTCTGTCGGGTAAAACAGACGCGGTGGGTTGGTATCAGGGACAAGTTGGTAGAAACAAAGAAGCGTTGTCTGCAATCACGACAGATACCGATATACAACAGACGATTAACCAGTGGTTTACCAAAAAGAAGTATCAAAAATTACTTGATATATGGGTAAAAGGCGCGGAATTGGACTGGAGCAAGCTGTACGGTGCTGTTAAGCCGAAACGCATCAGTTTGCCGACTTACCCTTTTGCTAAAGAAAGATATTGGTTTACTGATACACAGAACCACCCATCTTTGGATAACCTGAAGAC
>JANQMK010000372.1 GCA_028280085.1 Pseudomonadales bacterium | reverse complement strand
TACCGCGGGCAGCGAAAAACTGCATGATCTCATTACCGCAACTGGCGAATATAGCATTGAAACTTGGGTGGCTCCTGGCAACGTCACGCAAGAAGGGCCGGCCGTCATTGTCGGTTATTCCGGTGGAACTGAGGCACGCAACTTCACACTGGGTCAGACTCTCTATAATTACGATGCGTTAAATCGCTCAAGTACTACCTCGGCTTCGGGTCAACCAGCATTATCAACACCCGATGCAGACGAAGTGTTACAGGCAACTTTACAGCATGTGGTGGTGACGTTTGATCCGATCAATGGCCGACGTATTTATGTTAATGGCGAACTGGTATCGGAAGTTGACAGTGTAGAAGGCGGTAACCTTACCGATTGGGATGACAGCTATGCTCTAGTGCTAGGCAATGAAACGTCAAATAATCGCGCGTGGGCTGGTACAGTCCGTATGTTGGCGATACATAACCGTGCACTAACCCCTGATCAAGTTGTACAAAATTTTGATGTCGGTGTGGGGCAAAAATTTTACTTGTTATTCTCTGTTTCACATCTCATTGATGTAAATGATAGCTACATTGTGTTTGAGGTGAGTCAATATGATAGCTACAGCTATCTATTTAATCAGCCGTTTTTCGTGAGTTTAGATGCGAATGCGGCGCCCAATGGCATCACGCTAAAGGGTATGCGAATAGGTATTAATGGGCGCGAGGTGACGAGTGGACAGGCCTACGCCAAACTTGATACAAGTATAAGCGCAAGTAGCTATACCAGCGAGGGGCAAGTATTATCTCGTCTCGGAACGATTGTGGCTTTAGAAAAAGGCCCAGATGATGATGAATTCTTTCTTACATTTGAGCAACTTGGTAGTCACACTCACGTAGTCGTTGATACGGTGGTGTCGACCCCAACAGCGCCAACCAGTATTGAGGAACAACCTGATGTTGGGCTGAGAACCTTTGATGAAATTAATGCCACGTTATCTGCGGTCACTGGTGTGTCGAGCACGCAAACTGATGTGAGCGCAACATATAATACGATTAAACAGCAATTGCCTACCGTAGAAGATGTTTCTGGCTTTCTCGCTGCACATCAGATGGCAGTGACTCAGTTAGCTATTGAGTACTGTAATGCATTAGTTGAGCACAACGCACAACGCAGTGTCATCTTCCCGGGTTTTGACTTTAATGCATCAGCCAGTAGCGCGTTTGATGTCTCTGGTCGTGATCTAATTATTGACCCTCTGGTGAATCGAGTGATGGGTAGTAATTTAACGTCTCAGCCAGCAGTCACCGATGTTAAAACAGAGTTAAATCGCTTGATCGATACGTTGACAAATTGTGGTGTGAATTGTGCGGCAGACCGAACTGAAACGGTTGTGAAAGCAACGTGTGCTGCTGCCATTGGTAGTGCCGTGATGTTGTTACAGTAGCTAGACCGACTAATGGAAGTTATATTAGATTTATTATTGTTACATTCAGTCAGAGAAGGTGTTTTGAATGGGCCGTAAAAAGTATTTTTCACTCGATGATGCGTTAAAGCATCCTGATCATCGCCGGCCTTTAACTCGCCGTGAGTTTATTTCACAGGGTTTTATGCGTGGTTCTGGCGTCGTTTTAGGTAGTTCGTTGCTGGGTGGTTTTCTTACGCCTCGTAACACCCATGCGGCGTTATCAGCTGACATACAGGCGCTTAAGGAAACTTGTGGCATTGCCTCACTTGGTGCTGGTAAGGTACCTTTTATTTGTATTGATCTGGCTGGCGGTGCCAATATCGCGGGTTCTAATGTGTTAGTAGGTAAACAGGGTGGGCAGATGGATTTTCTGTCAACAGCGGGCTATTCGAAGTTGGGTTTGCCGGGTGACATGACACCTGCGATAGCCAATCCACAAACAGGTTTGAGTGATTTTATCAATACCGATTTTGGCTTGGCATTTCATTCAGATAGTGGGTTCTTAAGTGGTATGCTAGAGAAAGTCTCTGCTGCTAACGCCGCTAATGTCAATGGGGTTGTTATTCCGGCGCGCTCCGAAAATGATACGGGCAATAACCCTCATAACCCGATGTACGGTATTCATCGAGCGGGTGCTGACGGTTCTTTGGTGACATTGATTGGTTCACGCAGTTCCGATTCTGGCGGTAATTCTATGGCGCCCATAGAATTATTTAATCCTGAAGTTCGTCCGACTAAGGTTGATCGTCCCACTGATGTTACTGGTATGGTTGATATTGGTGACTTGGTAGGTCTTTTGAGTCAGTCTGATGCGGTTTCGGTTATGGAATCTATGCAACGCATCAGTGACCAAAAGCTTGCGCGAACTGATTTCAAATTATCAGACCAAACTGATTTAACTGACCGTATTTCCTGTGCCTATGTAAAGAGTGCGGATTTAGCTGATCGCTTTGGTGACCCAACCTCGCTAAACCCAGAGCTTGATCCAAATATTGTCGGTGACGCAGGTATTTTTACCCAGCAGGAATTTGATGATGAAGGTGAGTTTCGTAAAACAGCGTCTGTTATGAAGATGGTGATCGAGGGCTTTGCTGGCTGTGGCACTATTACTATGGGTGGTTATGATTATCACACAGGCGATCGTGCTACCGGTGAAGTCCGTGATATCCGGGCTGGACGTTGTATGGGTGCCTGCATTGAATATGCTGCGCGCTTGGGTAAACCGTTAATGCTTTATGTTTTTAGCGACGGCTCGGTTGCCAGTAATGGCATGATTGATAATTCTGCTGAAGGCCGTGGTAAGGGTGTCTGGACCGGAGACAATTCCTCTACGGCTGCCTCTTTCTTTATGGTTTACAACCCCAATGGTCGTCCTGTTTTATTAGGCGGCACACCAGAACAACAGGCAGTGCATCAACAAATTGGCTATATGCGTGCTGATGCCTCCGTTGAAACGGCTTCTACGCCTGCAGCTAATAATGTCAACCTGTTAGTGCAGACGATTATTCTTAACTATATGGCGCTACATGGTGAACAAGGCAATTTTGCTAGCTTATTCCCGCAGCATGGCTTAGGCAATAGTGCGCTAATTGATAGTCTGGTGGCATTTGAACCTATTGTAAATGGCACTATTTAGTGAGTCGTTTGATAGCGGTTTGAACTTAGTGTGTTAAGCCGACTCAGTTTATTATTAGCGTGGTTTACTTACCGGATTAACGACAGTGTTACCTGCCACTCATATCACTTACCTTCATGTCATGTACTATTTACGAGTACCTGCTAACTGTGTGCCGGCTTGGTTTGAATTGTGATCAAATTGCGAGAAAAATCTAAAAACCTTCCTACACTTAGGTTATGGATTAGCTAAATCGATGCCGATAACGGGTGCATAGGTGTGCTAAATATAATCAAACACATCATCGTTGGAGAATAGCTGTGGCAGTTCAATATTCTATCAAGACTCTATTTGGAGCAGTCCAAAAGTACATCTTAGTATTACTGAGCTCAATTGTTATCTTGTCTGCGAATTCTGCGTCAGCGGGTATAGACACGAAGATCAAAGAGAACAATATGGCGCCTAATTTCACTCTAAAAAGCATTTTAGGTGACAATTTGCGCCTGAGTGAATATCGTGGACAAATTGTTCTCATCAATTTCTGGGCAAGCTGGTGTGCGCCATGTAGACAAGAGATGCCTGCACTTGAAGCTCTTTATCAGGAATATAAAGATATCGGCTTCACCATTTTTGGTATCAATGTGGACAATGAGCAAGAAAAAGGCATTGCTGCCGCCGCTCAAGCCAACGTGAACTTTCCTATTTTATTTGATGCCAATAAACAGGTATCTGAAAAGTATGATGTGCAAGCAATGCCTACCACGGTAGTAGTAGGTCGTGATGGCACTGTCCAGTATGTCCACTTGGGCTACAAACCAGGTGACGAGGCGACCTACGCCAAGAAGTTACGTATGATTATAAAAAGTGCAAGATAGATCTTGACCCATCGAAATGTAGA
Source organism: Pseudomonadales bacterium (assembly GCA_028280085.1). Taxonomy (GTDB): domain Bacteria; phylum Pseudomonadota; class Gammaproteobacteria; order Pseudomonadales; family JANQMK01; genus JANQMK01. The sequence continues at coordinate 8,652 of JANQMK010000372.1, read as the reverse complement.
TAATTAGCAGAATAATTGCCGGTTTAATGATTCTGCTGTAGTTAATTGTGGAAAAGAAATTACAATAAATAAAGGAGGTTAGTGCATTTACGTTGAATGGTTGTATTGTACCTGTACGACCGAGATGCACTAAAACCAAGCAAACTAAATTTGGTGACAGAAACTGGCAAAGGCAGTGAATTAGCGAGTATTTATTACAGGCAGTAGGTTGTTTTTAAGCTTATTGCTCACAACTGTTGCGCCATTGTAGGCGACATTGACTTGCTGTAGCTAAAGGGCTTGTGTGGATGATACAGATGAACAGAGCAACGAGTAGCGAGAGGGCCGTAAAGACAATACTAATCATGGGCTCATATGATGGATTTGTTAAACGACTCTTCGTACTATTACTAGCGACTTTAATTTCGCTAGTAACATTGCACGCTGAGGCAGAGAGTGATGAAGAGAAAGATGCTATCTCTTCGTATATCGAACGTTTGCGTCAAGAGAGAGCTATTAACCGTCAAGTTCAAGATTTGAAACAAAAAGTGCTCGATTTAAACCGAGATCTATTTGTACTGGAAGAGAACTTGTTATTTCCAGCAAATACTCAGGTTGCGGTATTTGTTTCGATGAATTTAGGTGAGTTCTTTCAACTCGACTCGGTTGAGCTAAAAATAGATGACAAGGTCGTTGCTCATTACCTCTATACAGAAAAACAAGTGCAAGCCCTATATCGTGGCGGTGTACAACGACTTTATGTTGGTAACTATCGTAACGGTGATCATGAACTGAGTGCCTTTTTTGTTGGTACGGGTCCCCAAGGGCGGGAATATCGCCGAGCCACCAGTACCCGCTTTGTTAAATCATCTAAAGCTAAAATGTTAGAACTTAAGATTGTTGACTCAGTGGCAGCTATGCAACCTGAATTCAGTGTGACAGAGTGGGAATAACTTGGGTACCTGTTTACAACAGAAAAGGCAGCATAGGATGCATCGCCCGTTTTGTAATAAATTACTCTTTATCCGTGGTACTAGTTTCGGCCTGAGTTTCGGTCGGTTAGTCGTTGCCATTGCCTGCTTAATCTTTTCACCAGCATTGCTGGCTGTAGACCCCCCTGTAATAAAGGGCACCAATGCTGTGCTCGATAAAACGGATTCGGTTAAAGACCTGCGCTATGGCACAGTGTTATATGAGTTTTATCAAGAAAACTATTTTGAAGCATTAAAGCTACTGAATGTGGCCAAGGCCCAAGGGGGTATTAAAAATCACGGTGATTTCCCCGAACTCATGGAAGGTGGGATAGCACTTTCTTATGGGCTGGATCACAAAGCGCAAGAGATTTTTAATCGTTTGCTAGAAAGCAATACCGATCAATCGGTTAATAGCCAGGTGAGGTTTTATCTGGCAAAAGTGCTTAATGAGCGTGGTTTAGCGCTTGAAGCGGCCCGCGTATTAGGTACCGTTAGCGAAAACAGTTTACCCAAAGAAATCCGTGGTGAATATTTGTTTCATGAGCTTAACCTGTACTTAGAGACGACTATTGATCAAATCAATGAACTAGAAAACGTTGTACAACGCCAAGCAAAACAGCGGCGTAGTTCGGGGGCTCCCGCGGGGGCTACTGAGTCGGGCAAAGCTCAACTCAGCCAGGAACAAAAAGACCTGAAAGCATTGCGCGAAACTCTTTGGAGTAAAGCCAGTAATATTATCGAAAGCATTGAGAAGGGCAGTATTTGGCAGCTTTACGGGCAATATAATTTGGCCATCACTTATCAACAACTGGGGCAATCGTTGCAAGGTGTGGCTATCATGGAGAGCCTTGTTAAGGCTATTGATAATGTCACAGAACAGAATGATGAGCTAAGGGCTTTGCGTGATCGAGCTAATATGGCTGCTGGCTATATGAATCTCTATGATGAGCGCTACTATTTGGCGATGAATGCGTTTAAGTTGGTTCACCTCGATAGCTTATTTAGCAATAAAGCGTTGCTGGGCTATGGATGGGCGGCGTTAAAAGCGGGCAATCAACAGCTCAGTGTTAATGCGTGGACGGAACTGTCGAAACGTTCGGCGAGTGATTTAACTGTGCAGGAAACGTTTGTTGCGATTCCCTATGCCTATGAGCAGATGGGTATTAAAGGAGCTGCACTGTCAGGGTTTGAAAAGGCAGTGGGGTCCTACCAGCATGCTATTGCCAGAATCGATGATGTTATTGCTGATGTTGAGCAAGGCCAGTTTATTGATGCTTTTTTTCAAGGCTATGAATTGGGGCGCGTTGGTTGGTTTGCCGATACCCCTGCTATACCTCTGACGGTGCCTATCCAGTATCTGGCATCTATTGTGACGTTAGGACAGTTTCAGGAGGTTCTAAAAGACATTCAAGATTTAATGAGCTTACGTCTCAATGTAGAGCATTGGTTGGATACTGTCGGCACTTACCGCGATATACTAGAAGCCAGAAAAATTGCTCATGAGCGTTTTATTGGGGCTGGTGGTCGAGTATCTCTTTATAAAGAAAAACAAGCATTAGCGAAAAAATTAAGAGATGAATATGAACTTTTGCGGGCCGAGCTAGATCGAGTTAAGCGTAATCGCGAGGTTTTGGCGCTGTCCGATAACGAAGAAATGCAAAGCCTCATCACCCTTAAGCAAGCGAAAGAGATGCTCGAAACGTTTGTGGAGCAACCACACTTTGCTAAGGTAGGCAAATCTGAAAAATACCAACAGCGAATAGATCGCTTGTCTCGTCTAATTTATTGGCAAGCTAATGATGCGTTCGAGGGCCGTCTATGGGCGGTTGAGAAACAGATGTCGATCATTAAGCAAGCGCTGCGTGATACACAGTTCTCGGGCTTGGGTGTTGAGAAGGCTTTGGATATCACACCAGAGTTAAAACGTTATGATCGAAAGATCAGTAGTTTGGAAAAGCGCCTAAATAATGTGTTGTTTGAGATAGACCAGCATGTAGAACAACACAAATCTAATATGAGGGCTTTAGCGGTTGCTCAGCTGCGTCAGCAACAAAACAGTTTGCGTCGATATATGAGGCAGGCAAATTTAGCCATTGTGCGTTTGTACGATGAAAGTGTTTCAGCTAGCGAAGATTATTCGGAGGTGAAACCTTAGATGTCTAACAAAGGCTTGGTGGCATGGGGACTGTTTCATTTACTGGTACTGTTATTGACGGGGTGTAGCGGCATATTGGAGCAAGCCGATGAAGGTTTGTTGTTAGAAAAGAAACCTAGATCACCAGCGGAAATGACATTGGCACATATTAAACCTGCCACTTTACCCGTGGAATCAGAGCTGCCAAATGTTCCGGTAGAGAAACTAATAGCTTCTTATATCAATATTATGGATGAAGTAGAAAACCCTGAATTGCGCTTGGCAATTTCACGTCGTCTGGCTGACTTGGGCATGCTGTTAGGTGAGAGCAAACAACTTAGTGCTCAAGCTAAGGCTGGTAATGCATTAGACACGTCTCAGATGCTCAGTGCGGAAAAGCTAAAGGGCTATTTTGAGTCGGCTATCGCCTCCTATCGTGCCATTTTAGATAAAGATCCCAACAATGAAAATAATGATCAGTTACTTTATCAGTTGGCCAAAGCCTATGATCTAGAAAGTATGCAAGATGAGTCGTTAGCCATGCTTAATCGTTTGGCAAAAGAGTTTCCCCGGTCAGATTATATTGTTGAGGTACAGTTTCGCCGTGCAGAGATATTTTTTTCTCGTGGTGACTATCGGCGAGCTGACAGAGCTTACAGTTATGTAGTTAATCGAGGGGAATATACCGAGTATTATCAAAATGCACTTTATATGTTGGGTTGGACGCGTTTTAAGAGAGGGCAGTACGATGCGGCGTTGCAACAGTTCGCGCTTGTACTTGACCAGCTTATGATTAGCCAGGGGTACAATGAGTTGAGTCGCTCCAAAGGCGAGATGTTGGATGATACATTGCGGGTTATGAGTTTAGCGTATTTTTACCTCGACGGAGCTGATTCCATTGCGCAACTTTATGACCAGGTTGGTGAAAAGGACTATGAATATCTTCATTATGAGCGGTTAAGTGAATTGTATTTAGAGAAAGAGCGTTATAGAGATAGTGCAGATACTTATATGGCTTATATCAATCGGCATCCATTAGATAGGCTGTCGCCAGCCTATCATGTCAAGTCTATTGACGCACTGCAGCGTGGCAACTTTCCTACTTTAGTGAGGCCGGCGCAGGAAGCTTATGCTCACAATTATGGCGTTAGCAGTAAGTATTGGTATCAGGCAGAGGAAGAAACCCGAAGTAATATTCGTCAGCGTTTGAAACAGTATTTACCAGAGTTTGCTAGCTTTTACCACGCACTGGCTCAGTCCATGTATAAGAAAGGTGAAAAAATCTCTACCTTGCCAAATGTGCTAGCTATTAAGCGGGCTTACATCACTGCTGGCGACTGGTATGCGAAATATATTGAGACTTTTCCGGAAGATAAACGGGTAGCGGAAATGCACTTTTTAAGGGCAGAAGCGCTGTTTGAAGCGGAAGATTATACAGGTGCTGTTGCCGCTTATGAGACGACAGCGTATCAATATCCTGATTACAAAAAGGCATCGGAAGCTGCTTATTCCGCGCTGCTCGCTTATGAGCTACATGAAAAAAACATTGACGAAGAGCATAAGAAGTCTTGGCATCGGGCGAAGATCATCAGTCAGCTAAAATTTGCAACTACCTTCGGTAAGGACAGACGATCACCTAAAGTGCAACTGAAGGCGGCCCAAGAACTCTATGCTCTACAAGACTATCAAACAGCTATTAAAGCTGCTACGCGTGTTACTGAGTGGAAGCCCCAAGTTGCTGCCGCGTCCCGTTTGTCGGCATGGCGTGTCATTGCATATAGTCATTTTGAACTAAAACAATATGGCGGAGCAGAAGTTGGCTTCAAAAATTTATTAACGCTAATAGCGAAAACAGACAAAGAATATAGCGAAATTAAAGAACAAATTGCGGCGTCTATTTATAAACAAGGCGAGGCATACGTTGAATCAGGTAACTTGGAACAGGCGGTGAGCCAGTTTTTGCGCGTAGTTAAGGAAGCGCCGGGTTCACCGATAAGGATATCGGCACAATATGATGCGGCAACGCATTTGCTGACGTTAAAGAAATGGCAACAAGCGGCTGATCAACTTGTACGTTTTCGTCGAGTATTTCCCAAACATGAGTTAGTTAAAACGATACCAGCAAAGTTAGTGTTGGCTTATCAACAATTGGGGCAATGGGGCAATGAAGCGAGGGAATTGCGCACACTCTCTAACAGCGAATCTGATCCGACAATTAGACAAAACTCCCTGTATCTCGCTGCTGAAAGTTATGAAAAAGCGGGCCAGATAAAGCAAGCCATTGATGCGTACCGCAGTTATGCGCACAACTATCCGGAGCCATTTGATCGCAATTTGGAAGCCCAACTAAAATTGAGTGAACTTTATAAGCTGACAAAGGATCTTAATAAGCGCTATTTTTGGTTGCGCAAGATTGTCGAAACTCATCGTAAGGCTGCTGTTAAGACAGATCGTTCCACAACGTTAGCGGCGATGTCATCATTTGAATTAGCTATTCAGCACGAGCGGGCTTTTGCGAGAACAAAGTTAAAGCTGCCATTGAAAAAGAGTCTACAACGAAAGAAAAAGTTACTTAAACGTGCGATAAAGGCGTTTACGCAAGCTGCAAGCTATGGCGTGCAAGAGTATACTACTGCCTCAACATACAAGATCGGTGGTATATATGCGCGCTTGAGTAGAGATTTAATGAACTCTCAACGACCAAAGAACTTGGATGCTCTTGAGCTGGAGCAATACGAGATATTATTGGAAGAGCAAGCCTTTCCTTTTGAAGAGACAGCCATTCAAATTCATGAAGAAAATGTTCGCCGCAGTTGGGCTGGTGTATACGATGAATGGGTGAAGAAGAGCTTTAAAGCGTTGAGCATTTTATTGCCGGCGCGCTATGCCAAAGATGAGATAGTGAATACGATAAACAATGAAATTTACTAATCGATTGTTAGAAAGTGTGCTATTGATGTCGCTGCTGCTGTTTGTTGGCTGTACATCTATGGATTTTTCTGATGAAGAGCTAGATGGTGAGTACCCGGTCTCTGATGAGAGTAATGACTCCTCAGACCCGCTAGATGAAGATGATAGTGAATCTTCTTTGTTAGGTAATGTATTTGATTTTGGTTTTTTTGAGAAAGATGGAGACGATGCCAAAAGAAAATCAGACAGCAGTGAGGCGAATGGTGAGCAACAAAATAGTGAACAACGAGAAGCTGTAGAGTCGCGAGAAGAAACGGTAACCAATGACAAACTGCGTTTAAAAGAAGATAAAGAAAAGGGTGGTTTTTTTAGCGCCTTGTTTGGCAGAAAAAATGACGAAACAGATGAACCGCAGGAAGCAGAATTACAAGCCGCAGAGATACTCGCAAACGAAGACGATGTGCCAACTGCCTTAGCTGAACCAAAAAAAGACAAGAAAAGAGGCTTTTTTAGCCGTTTGTTTACTTGGGGAGACGACACTGCTGAAACCAGCGAGCCTAGTCAAACGTTGGATGAAGCAAGTGACGAAGTGGAAGAGGGTGTCGACAGTTTTGCCATCGATGATATTGATTTCGAGGAGGACCTCGAATCTGAGCTTCCGACAGAGGAACTCGCGTCATCGGAACGGAGCAGTAATCGACAGAGTAAGAAAGAAAAAAGAAGCTTTTTTAGCTCACTATTTGGCTCAGTAAAGGAAAAAGTTAAAGGCATTGACAGTTTTGTGGGAGATAAAAAGGTGAAAGATAGGGTGGTCTTAATAGCCCCGTCTTCTCCTTATACAGAAGATAGAACCGCTGTGCCTGAAGAAGCACAGGAACTCTATGATGAAGCTTTGGCTGCGATCAATAAAGATCGAACAGAGCAAGCGGTTGCCATTTTTAAAGATATTATCCAGTCTTATCCTCATTTTTCTGGCCCTTATGTAAATCTGGGTATCATTTATCGTGAACAGGGTAACTTAGATCAAGCCGCAAGTATGTTTACCAAGGCTATTGCCGCTAATAGAAATAACCTCGAGGCCTATAACCAGTTAGGTTATGTGTATCGGCTGCAGGGTAAGTTTGCTGATGCCGAGAAAGCTTACGCAGATTCTTTGTCTGTTTGGCCAAACTACACCAGCATTCATTACAATCTCGCTATTTTATATGAGCTGTATTTAGGTAGATTAGATAAAGCGTTATTTCATTTCGAGACTTACCAAGCGTTACAGGCTGAAGAAGATAGAAAAGTGAAAGGTTGGATAGTTGATTTGAAACGAAGAATTAAGAAACAAGGGGCTTAGCGATGCAGTGGGTATATGTCTTGTCTGGATTGTTAGCCACTGTGAGACATCACAGAAAATTTCCCCGTTGTGATAGATGTGTGGTTTCCTCTATCCTTGGGCTGGTCTTATTTAGTGGGAATTATTTTGTGGCAAGCAACAGTTTTGCTGAAGAGGTCTTAAATATCGAAGGTGGCAGGATAACGGGTAATCGCGAGCAACCAAAAGTGCTTTATATTATTCCTTGGCGGCAGCCTGAGGGCGCTTCTGTATTAGATCGCCCAATTGTATCCCAAGTAGAGAACGTATTAGCACCGATAGATCGGGGCGTGGCTTTGCGAAAAATTAACTATTATCAGCGGTTAAAACAGGTGAACGCTGCCGGTAATGATTCAGCCATTGAAATACACACTATTAATGAAACCCAAAGTAGGAACTGACAATGGAAACTTCAACCTCAGTGATCCGTTTTTTTCAGGATGGGGGTATGTTTATGTACCCTATAGCCATCGTCTTGGTGGTTGGTCTAGCGATAGCCATTGAGCGATATATCTATCTATATGTCGCGCGTGATACTAATCGCCGGGCCTTCAACACCTTGATGCCGCTATTACAGCGGCAAGACTATAAAGCTGTTGTCCGCGTAGCAAAAGAATCGAATTCACCCATTGCTCAGATTATTAGCCTAGGCATTGCTCGGATTCCAATTAGTCGGCGGCGGGAAGATATTGAGCATGCGATGGAGGAGGGTATTTTGGAGGCCGTACCGCGGTTAGAAAAACGCACCCAGTATCTGGCGACGTTCGCCAATGTGGCGACATTGCTTGGACTGTTGGGCACGATTATTGGTCTGATCGCAGCGTTTACTGCCGTCGCGCATGCTGACCCGGCGGAAAAAGCCACCCTGTTGTCACAGAGTATTTCGGTTGCTATGAATACTACGGCATTTGGTTTGATTTCAGCTATTCCGCTATTGCTTTGTCATGCATTTCTACAATCTAAAACATTAGAGATTATCGACAGCCTAGAAATGGCCGGTGTTAAATTTCTCAACGTGCTAGCTGAGAAGAATGTGCTGACATCAATGTCGCGCACTTCAGATTTAGAGAAAAGGGCTGATTCATAGTTAATAAGATAACTTGGAAAAATACATCTTTTGAGTAGCTAGCGGTGTAGCGAGAAAATGGTATGAGGCGGTTAAGAGCAAGAAAATATAATGTTGCTGAGCTTGATATTACATCATTTATGAACTTGATGATTATTCTCGTGCCCGTGTTGTTGTTAAGTATGGTCTTTTCACATATTACTGTGTTGGATTTAAAGCTGCCCAACGC
>JANQMK010000351.1 GCA_028280085.1 Pseudomonadales bacterium | reverse complement strand
GGAACCACAATATTTTTATTGGCATAGCCGCCGTAAGGGTGGTGCAGTTATCGACGTGGACGTCTCTTTAAAAGCAATCAAGCTTGCTAATAGGACTATCTTATTAGCGACGCTACTAGATATAACCGATCGTCGCCGGGCAGAACTAGAACTTAGAAGAGCGGAGCAAGATATTAGCGAGCAGCGCGAGCAACTGGCTCATGTTTCTCGACTTAGCACAATGGGGGAAATGGCTGCGGGATTTGCCCACGAAGTGAATCAACCGCTTACAGCAATTAATACCTATACACAAGGCCTTATTCGGATGATGTCGAATGACAACATAAGTTGTGATGACCTTAAACCTATCTTAATAAAAGTCAGCCAACAAGCGCTGCGCGCTGGCGAGATAATTCGCCATCTTCGCGACTTTGTTTATAAGCGTGATGCTGGTCATGAAATTGTAGACTGTAATCAATTGGTATCTGATGTGGTGAAATTGGCCGAAGTGGAAGCGCGCCAGTATGATCGGCAGATTACTGTTTCGTTAGCGGACTCGTTGCCGAAGTTGTTGGTGGACCCTGTGCAGATAAAGCAGGTGATACTAAATATCGTTAAAAATGGCTTGGAAGCAATGGAAGGGGCTGTGGCTGGTTTGGGAGTTACGGTAAGTACTGCCTTGGATGACATTGGTGAGGTGAGAATTTATGTAGAAGATTGTGGCCCTGGGTTTTCGGAGGGGGACTTGCTAGAAATTTTTAATCCCTTTTATACCACTAAGACAAATGGTATGGGCATGGGGCTTAGCATAAGTCAATCGATAATCATAGCACATGGTGGTGACTTAATCGCTGAAAACAAGGAACTGAATGGAGAAATTGCAGGCGCTAGATTTATCATTGCACTACCCAGAGCAGAAACTGATTGTCAAGATTATAATAGTGAGAGAGTTGCTGTTAACTGATCAACCAATTTGATTTGAAATGGTCCTGGGTTTTATAGTATCTCAGTAGAAGGTGATAAATTTTCCGCTATTAGCCTGTGATACTATAGTAAAACGCTCTAGTATAAGTCGTAATGTTGGCTTTGAATGGTTACAATTGGCGTACTACTGGGGTAAGTTGAGAGCATAGCCAAGAAAAAATTACCAAAAATAATTAAAAGTAGTTTAAAAAGAGTTTAAAAAGAGTTTAAAAAAGGGATATCAAAGGAATTGCGCGGAAAGGCGCTACCAGAGAAAGGCATACTAAAAATAGCACACAGAGTTGCCAAAAGAGAAGAGTTGCCAAAGAGAGTTAAAATGAGTTGCCGAAAGCAGAGTTACCGAAAAATGAGTTACCGAAAGAATTGCAAAAAGGACTGTGGAAAGTAGGTAGTTATTATAATAACTGAGTATATAGATAGAATTGTAGAAATAGCTGCAGTTACTGGGATATATAGGGGTTAGCGATGAGTGAAAGCGTAGCATCTAAGCAAAGGCCGACGGTCTTTATAGTAGACGATGATGAAGCCGTACGAGAATCTTTAGTATTTTTGATGCAGACCGTGGGACATACGGCGGAAACCTATGCCTCAGCTCAAGAGTTTCTTGATCAGTATGATGCAAATCGCCCTGGCTGCTTATTGCTTGATATCCGTATGACTGGCATGTCAGGTTTAGAACTACAAGAAAAGCTGAACGAGATGCACTGTATTTTGCCTATTATCTTTATTACTGGGCATGGGGATGTACCCGTTGCGGTAAAGGCTATCCAGGCTGGCGCTGCTGACTTTATACAGAAACCGTTTAACGATCAAGAATTGCTAAGCCGCATCGAAGAAGTGTTAAGGGAGGAAGCTGACAATCGAGATGAGTTATTGGAACGAAATGCCATCTTGAAAAATATTGACTCGTTGACAACGCGTGAAAGTCAGGTTATGGAGCAGGTAGTGGATGGCAAAGCCAATAAGATGATTGCATATAATTTGAATGTCAGCCAACGGACGGTAGAAATACATAGGGCTAATGTGATGGATAAAATGCAGGCAAAATCATTAGCTCATTTGGTAAGATTGGTGATGAAAGCGCGTGGGGAAGTCACCTAGCGAAATAAATATTTATTCATAATATTGTAGCAGTCCACCAATTATCCAGTGTTAAACCTAATAACAGCAGACTCTTTTGCGGTGATAAACGCGTCCTTTTGAGGTCAAGCTACTATTGTGATAATACCATCGGTACTGTTAAATGGGTCTGATTTTTGCCGAATCTGACTACTTTCGCATGATAATCTGTCAAATAGACAGGGTACTAAGGTTCAAGGTATTAAGATTATCGGCACCGTCGCCGGCATTTCTCAATTATTCAGAGGTTTTCTAGGGTTTAACATACCTATTGTTTGCTGTTTATTGCTATTTAGAGTTACCTTAACTTCCCCTGCATTAGAGTGACACAGGTCTCAGCAGCCGATGGGTTTACACGGATGGTGGGCTTGAAACAGCACAGCGATAGATTGTTAAATCCAACCAAATAAAAGTAGTTGTAAGCGGCCAGATTGGTTTAAAAAGTCTAGTTTTTTCTATTCTTTGTTGAAAGTTGAGTAACATTTTATGCTGTGTTTTACAGGAAATAACATTGCACTCCAGCGACTTCAGTCGGTGACAATTGCCTAAAAAATAGAGTGAATCGCAATGTTTTTTAGAAAATTAGCCAAATTCTTCAAAAAAACGCTATTTTTTTCGAAAAAAATAGCGTTTTTGTTTTGACTTCCAAGCAATAACAACTAATATCTACAAAAAATATAACGCCACAAAAAGGAGAATATGATGGCAGCAAAAAAAGCGAAGAAAGCACCTGCTAAAAAGAAAGTAGTAGCAAAGAAGAAGGTAGCTGCTAAGAAAGCCCCTAAAAAAGCTGCTCGTAAGGTCCCTGCTAAAAAGGCAGCGCCTGCGGCTAAGAAAAGAGGGGTGATCAAAGATAAAATGTCCAAAACCCAAATATTGCAAGAGATTTCCGATAACACAGAAGTAGCTAAAAAGGATGTTGCTGCTGTGTTAGATGAGTTATCTAATGTTATTGAACGTCACGTTCAAAAGAAAGCGTGTGGTGAGTTTACATTGCCAGGCCTACTAAAGATCAAGACGGTCAAAAAACCAGCTCGTAAGGCGAAAAAAGGTGTGCCAAATCCGTTTAAGCCTGGTGAGTTAATGGATATTGCGGCTAAGCCTGCGAGTATTAAAGTCAAAGCGCTCCCGCTAAAGAGGTTAAAAGAAATGGCGGAGTAAAAGCTAAGATTGAGGGGGGTAAGTAATAGGAGCTTATAAATAGTTATTTTCTGCCGAATTTTTCTTTTCTCCTTCAAGTCAATTGTGGTGCAAGGCCTCTGCTTCTTGGCAGAGGCCTTTTTATCTTTTATGCCAGCCAATGTGTTTAGGCGACACGCTGAGCTTAGTTCCAAATTTTGCTGGTTACGGCTTACCAATCCAATATACCATACCAAACCTATAGTTATAGCTACACAATTAACATACAAACTGATATTATGATGAAGTTTTGCTAAAGCGGCTAACAGGTTGTTATCCATTGAAAACCTGCGTTTTGTCATGTGTAATATATTGAACGTAAAGAATACTAATTAGATGCGTTTTTGGTAGCCATTTATAGGCCAATAGTTGATGTTTTATCTGGCTAGAGATGGATTTAACCTTGTATAGGCCTTATAAAGTTAGTTTGTGTAAAACCGTCGTGTCGATTGAGCAAGGTTGTGTACGCGTTAGATAGTAAAAATAGATAGAAAAAATATAAAGAAAAAAAATTTAAAAAAGAATAGCAGTCTGTTTATCATTGAGCATTTTAATAGCATGATGCATTAACTTCGCACAGCAAATGGCAGAACATTATTGAGCTGGCGTTGTTTAAACCATGAGAGCTTGGTTATATATACATAATGAGAGTGAGTACATCTATGATAAGTGGGGTGGTCAAACAGAGACAATAGCGTAAATGACAAGATTACGTGAATATCAATGACTAGCAATAGGGTTAGTATGGTGAAATAGGCATATAGGCGTGCGTTTGACTCATGAGTAAATTAGAAAAAGCAATTATTGCTTCGCTAAATCGGTATCTTAAAGAAATTCGCCATTATGTCTCTCACGATATGGAGGCTTCTGGTGCTAAGGAGTTAGCGCAAGAAATTGGTGAGTCGGAAGACGATGTGCTGCGCAATCAAGTATCTAATGCTTTTATTGCCTTAACAGCCTTAGCTGAGCTAGCTCATATTCAGGACAGTGGTTTAAGTGAAAAAAGCTATCAGGAAATTCTTGTCATTGAAAAAGAAGCTAATCGTTTGATTCGTACATTTGGCTGGATGTATGGTTAGAATGTAAACCACTAGTGACAGCCTATTGGTTTACTGGTGATGAATTCTACGAGTTTTAATGAATTTCCCGGGTGCCAGATGCTCTTGACGGCAATTTCCTTTCTTCTGCTCAAACTCTTTTTTGTCGGACAAACGATATGTTTGAGCTGGTAGACCTTATCGGCTTATTGATTATTGTTATGTTATCGGTGATTTGGTGGCAGGGTATTACCAGTAAACAAATCGCCCTCAAGGCAGTGAAGCGCTATTGTCTTAATTTAGATATTCAGTTGCTTGATGACAGTGTTGCATTACAGCGAGTCAGCTTGCAGCGAGATAGTAACGGAACTACTCGTTTGCATCGAGTGTATCTGTTTGAATTTTCCTCGACTGGGGAGCAGCGCTACCGGGGCCAGCTAGTATTGTCAGGTGGTCGTGTGCAGAACATTGAATCTGATGTTCACATTATTAACTAGGGCACCCCTGGATAATGAGTGTTTATGCGAGATTTAGAAAACTACCCAACCCATGACAGCGAAAAAAAGTATGAAGGGTTAGGAGCGGGATAGTATATAGGAGCGGGATAGTATAACAGGATAGTTAATCGCCTTACTCTGAGGATGTTGTGTCCACCAGCACGGGAGTTGAAAGACTCAAGTGATTAATGATCGAGGCACGGTATACCGCTTCATTGACGAGATACTGTGTTTTAACAATATAGGCTCTGATTGACTTTGTTAGTTTGGTACGGGGTAAAGCTTCCAAATAATAATATAGGGTATACTCTAGAGCGAAATCGCCAGTACTTGTGAGAGCCCACTCGAAAGGAATATTTTTGTTAATTTTAGGCTCGTCTGACGCTTTGAGTGTCTCTTCACTTTCTTTAAACATGCGGTCGATTGTTCGCTGAAACTGCTCAAATTGCATTTCAGGGGTTTTTGTAGCGCTTTTTTCTGCCTGGTGAGTTTTATCATTGTTGGGTTCTTCATCCGAATGCGATTTATTGGTATCGTTTTCTTTATCATGCTCATGGTGAAGATCGTTGTCGGAAGGCGGACGGCGATAATGAATGGCTGGATAACCGATTTTGTAGGTGGCGCTGTATCTTAAACCATCAATTGATGCGCGTTTAGAAAGGTTGTCGATACGCTTTTTCATGAGTTCACTATTTCGTATTAACGTACGGTGATTGTTACTAACGTTGTAAAGAACGGTGTAGATAAAAGTAAGTCGATTAATAATATAACCATCTGTTTCACCTTCCAGTTGGATGACATGTCCATCTTCCAAAACGTCGCTATTCAGAATAACCAGACCAAAGTAAAGATCTGGTGCCCATATTTGATTCGTGATTGCTAGAAAAGCAATGATAACGCCAAATATGCCGGTTGTTTCCAACATACTGTCTAGTTGCCAAACTTGAATAATCGAATAAATACATAGCAGAATGCCGATAAAAAGCAGAATCAATTCCACTAAGCGACTATTGTAGGTATCGATATAGACGGGGTTGTCGTCGATAGTTTTAAGCTCACCAAATTTTTTGCGTGAGAGATAGTTCATAAAGCTGAAAACAAACATTGCCATATACAAAACAGCCATTGAGTACGCTAACTTCATAAAGTAATTATTGTATTCAAATCCAATGCTGACGATGACGACATCAATGGCGTGAAAAACAAAAAATAAGATGTTGAGTACACGAAATATACTAACTTTAATATCGATGTCTTTACCGTTATTGAACCAACCCATTATCTGACGTGAAAATAAAAAACAGACTAGATTCACCGCGAAAATAAATTGATTAAATGGGGTAATGTTATCTAAAACAGCGAGCTCTGGAAGATTCATCTGATATTACTCGACTTTACGTTTTCGTTTGTATTATTGCTGCTATTATGTTTACAGCCGGTCTGGTTGACGGCAGGTCTGGCCATAATCAGATCGATATGGGTTTATATGCGGTTTCCTTAACGCATGGCTCAGGAATTCGGCTAGATAATAGTAGAATTAGGCTTATACCTCCATATGATCGTCTAAAAATCGGAGCAATTACCAGGTTTCTGGTTAAAGCACGCAGCGTGTTAACAAATACTTTGCGTGATTAATTTGATTTTGCTCTATTGGTATGGTTAAAAATAGTTCATGGCACGGTTGCTGGTCGACACTCTAGTGGGACTAAGCCACTTGAACACCAATTACTTAGCTTTCTTAGCCTTTGATAGGATAGAATGGGCGGCCTTTAAGTAGGGTATTTGTTTGGTAGGGGGGAGCATGTCGAGTTTACAGAAGCTATTGGACAATAATTTGGCGTGGGCACAGTCGATAGAGAGGGAAAAGCCAGGTTTTTTTAGTCAGTTGGCAGCACAACAGAGCCCTGAATTACTATGGATAGGCAGCTCAGATAGTCGGGTTCCTGCTAATCAAATCATTGATGTGTTGCCGGGCGAGGTTTTTGTTCACCGTAATCTAGGTAATATTGTTGCCCATAATGACATTAACTGTCTTTCAGTTTTGCAATATGCGATAGAAGTACTCAAAGTAAAACATGTCATTGTCTGTGGTCACTATGGTTGTGGGGCTGTTAATGCAGCCTTAAATAATTCTAGCTTCGGTTTAATTGACAATTGGCTGCGTAATATTAAGGATATTTTTAATCAATATGAAGCACGTTTTCAAGGCCTGACAACAGACCAAGAGCGATCTGACCTGCTTTGTGAGCTAAATGTGATTAAACAGGTGAGTAGTGTATGTCATACTTCAATTGTGCAGGATGCCTGGGAACGAGGACAAAAGCTAGCAGTACATGGCTGGATTTACTGTATAAGTGACGGGTTATTGCAGGATCTAGAAGTAACAATTGATCGGCCAGAAAGTCTGCCGGATATTTTTCGAATCAGTAAGCTGAAATAACCTAACGGCTAGTTAAAAAGAAATAACCATTTATTGAAACTGACAGAACACGTTAAATAGCTCGCGAGCCACTATTGTATGTCTATTAATAACCGCATTTTTGCCTTGTTAAGCCTGCTGCTCATGCAATCGAGTATGGCTTATGCTGCTACAGCCAGTAGTGTTGCCGGTGCTGCCAATAAAGGGCCATTCTTCTTAGCTATCTGGGCTGTTATGGTAATTCCATTAGTGGTTAGCGTCATTTTGGTTGGTGCTGGGCGTCGGCTTTATTGGTTTGGATTAGGTGTTTTGGTCTGTGGTTTAAGCGGTTTTATCTTGTTATCCGGCGTCGGCGGCTTTTTGCATTTTTTCGGTTTTGCGTTGCCAATTCTCCTTATCCCGTTTGCTTATTCTGTTAATCGCATTGCGAGTCGTCTATCTCTCAATACCAGCATGCAGCAAGGCGAGCGAGAGCACGACTAATCGTCTATCGGCTGCTAGGGAACCTCTAAATAATAGGGAACCTCTGAAGCATTTCCCTATTATTTAGAGGTTCCCTAGTTTTTGCTGGCTTCCTGTAAAGCTAAAGTAGTCTGACAGCCGATTTCAGGTCATGTTACCATCAGTTCTTAAGTTCGTTAGAAGAAATTGCCGCTTTTATTAACCTCATGGTAAAAATTACTTCACGGCGTAGATGGCTTATTCGTCATTATGAGTATATTCGGCTAAAATAGCCTTATAGGAACCTCTGAATAATAGGGAAATGCTTCAGTAAGCACTTAGCTCCCTTAATGACTACTTATGTTATGAGTTACCACTGATATTATGAATTGCCACTTAATTATGTTGTCGACCTGTGGTTCGAGGAATTGTAATGACAGTTGTTGAGCTTCTTGCGCGGTTGTCAAAACTTGATATACGTCTTTGGGTCGAAGACGGTAAATTAGGCTTTAGTGCACCGAATGGCGTGTTTACCGCGGAATTGAAACAACAAGTCAGCACACTAAAGCAGGATATTATTAAGTTCCTACAGCAAGCGGAAAAATCTACCAAATTAGTGATTAAACCCGTTGCTAGGGAACAGGATTTGCGATTGTCTTTCGCCCAGCAGCGGTTATGGTTTTTGCATTATTGGCAGCCGCACAGCACGGCTTACAATATACCTGTAGCATTGCGTTTGAAGGGAAAACTCAGTGTCGAAAAACTTTCGCTGTCTATGCAAAAGGTTATTAATCGTCATGAAAGCTTGCGTACCAACTTTATTGAAAAAAATGGCACGCCTTATCAAGTTATTGCCCCAGAGTCAGATTGGTCATTGCCTGTTGAAGAGATAGCGCTGGATTCTACCGAAGATATAAATTCGTTAGTTAACAAATACTATTTAACGCTAGCGAATTACGCCTTTGATTTAGAGCATGAACCCTTATTTCAAGCTAAGTTGCTGAAACTACCAAATGATGAGTATATTTTTTTACTCAATATACATCATATTGTTGCTGATGGTTGGTCTCTAGGGGTTGTTATTAGAGAGCTTGCCACTGTTTATTCTGCGCTAATTGCTGGCAACAGCCCACCTTTGACGGGGCTACGCATCCAATACGCTGATTACGCTGAGTGGCAAAGGCAGTGGCTTAGTGGTGATGTGTTAGAAAAGCAGCTAGCTTACTGGCGCGAAAAACTGGCCGATGTACCGCAATTAAATCTCCCGATTGATTATCTGCGCCCGCCGCAACAAAGTCATCGTGGTCGCTTGAAAGAATTCACCCTGCCTGCTGAAATCGCTCAAGCTCTTCATCAATTGAGCCGCGATATGGGGGTAACGCTATTCATGCTCTTGCTAGCGGTTTATAAGACTTTATTGTATCGCTATAGCGGTCAGAAAGATATTTGTGTGGGTTCTCCTGTCGCAAACCGCAGTACACCAGACCTTGAGGCTCTTATAGGATTTTTTGTCAACACCTTACCGTTGCGCACAGAAATTGACAGTAAGATGAGTTTTCGAGAGTTCGTCGCTTTAGTTCAACGGACTGCAATGGATGCCTACGAGCATCAAGAAGTACCTTTCGAAAGAATTGTTGAGGAGCTGAAAATACCTCGCGATGCCAGTCATTCTCCCGTGTTTCAGGTGTTGTTTTCTTTGCAAAATAATCCGATTCAGCAAAAGATGGATTTATCTGGCTTGGAAATATCGCCATGGCTGGAGACGCCTATTGAAACTGCCAAGTTTGATTTGGAAATGAGCCTGAGTGAGGTTGATAACCATATCGTGGGGGGCTTGGTTTACAATACGGAACTCTTCGCTGAGGCGACAATAGACCGCATGTTAGAGAGTTTCCAGATCTTATTGCGAGGGGTATTGAAAAAACCTGAACAAACGTTGGACCAGTTATCTTTACTTTCTTCTGAGCAAGAACAAATTTTATTAGAAAAATGGTGTGAGCCGTGGTTGAGCTTGCCGTCAGGACAGTGTATTCATCAAAGGTTTGAACAACAAGTACGGCGAAAACCCGATGCTATTGCAATTATTGATGGTGAACGGCGCCTGACTTACCAATTAGTTAACCAACGTGCGAATCAGCTAGCTTTTCAGTTACGTAACTTGGGATTAGAACCGGAAGATTTCGTTGGTGTTTGTTTACCACGGTCTGCGGATTTATTTATTGCGTTAATGGCGGTTTTCAAAGCGGGTGCTACCTATATTCCGCTAGACCCAAATTATCCAACTGAGCGCGTTGCCTACATGCTATCAGATAGTCAAGCCCGGGTATTGGTTACACAACGGCATTGGCTAGCTCAATTGACTGGACAGAGTAACGCGGATAGTAATATTACTGCACAAATATATTGTATTGACGCAGAAGAGCCGGCTCACCTCGCGGCACCAGATACTGATTTAGATAATGTTACCACCGAAAAAAGTCTGGCTTACGTAATCTATACGTCAGGTTCTACTGGCCTACCAAAAGGCGTTGCGATAGAACACCGCAATGTTATAGCGTTAACTGAATGGGCGTCTGGTGTCTATAGTACTGAAGCATTATGTGGCGTATTGTGGTCCACATCGGTTTGTTTTGACTTATCTATCTACGAAATGTTTGTTACTACTGGCTTGGGTGGCAGTATTATTGTTGCCGAGAATGCGCTAGATATTGCTGATTTGCCGGCCATCAACGAAGTGACTTTAATTAATACGGTACCATCTGCCATCGCTGCTCTACAACGAGATAAGCTCATTCCTGACAGTGTCAAGGTTATTAACCTTGCTGGTGAAGCGCTGAAACAATCATTGGTGGATTCTCTTTACAACTCGACTAGTGT
This sequence comes from Pseudomonadales bacterium, assembly GCA_028280085.1. Classification (GTDB taxonomy): domain Bacteria; phylum Pseudomonadota; class Gammaproteobacteria; order Pseudomonadales; family JANQMK01; genus JANQMK01. Next base: position 3,588 of record JANQMK010000351.1, on the reverse strand, counting down.
CAAAAAAATCTATGATCTATACGGTCCCTCAGAAGATACGACCTATTCAACATTTGTCCTACGAGAACCACAGGGCTTAACGTCTATTGGGCGCCCGGTGGCAAATACGCGGGCCTATGTTTTAGATGACAACCGACAGTTGATGCCGATAGGCGCGGTCGGGGAGTTGTATTTGGGAGGAGACGGTCTTGCGCGTGGTTATCTTAACAGAGATCAGCTCACGGCGGAGAAATTTATAGCTAATCCTTTTCAGCAAGTCCATCCACAAGTATCGCGTGTCTACGCAACGGGAGATTTGGTACGCTATCTACCTAATGGCTGTTTGCAATATCTTGGGCGCATAGATCACCAAGTAAAGATTCGAGGTTTTCGTATCGAAATAGGCGAAATAGAAGCAGCCATTGTAAAGCTTGAGCCTGTTAAGACGGCTTTGGTAACAGTTTATGATTTCATTTCATTCGGTAAAATACTAGTGGCCTATGCCGAGGTTGACGGTGGCGAACAAAACTTCAATATTCAAATGATGCAAGCAGGTCTGCGTGAGCATTTGCCTGACTATATGATTCCACCAAAACTTATTGTTATGGAAGCATTTCCATTGACGCCGAATGGCAAAATAGATCGTAAACGCTTACCGCAACCGGACGACGAACTTGCCGTATCGAGTGAATACATTGAACCCCGCACCGATATAGAAAAAACGGTTGCGGCGATCTGGCAAGAAGTGTTAGGTGTCGATAAGGTTGGTGTGAAAGATAATTTCTTTGAGTTGGGCGGACATTCGCTGTTAGTCACGCAAATAATATCTCGAATAGAACAGCAACTTAGAGTAAAACTTACATTACAGTCGCTTTTTACTGAACCAACTGTCGAAATGATAGCACGTGTTATTGGCGATAGTGACACGGCGGACGTGCGACCGCCGTTGGTTCCGGTAGAACGCAATCAAGAGTTGCCACTTTCTTTTGCACAACAACGGTTATGGTTAATTGAGCAAATGATGCCGGGACTACCCGCTTACAATATGCCAATGGCTGTGCGGATTAAAGGTGACTTCGATTTAGTCGTATTAGAACAGGTAATCGATGAAATTATTCAACGGCATGAAAGTTTACGCACGACATTTAGCGCGCATGACGTGGATTCACGACAGGTTATACACCCACACAAACCTTTCAGGTTAACGATTGAAAAAATCAAACACACTGACGATTGTGAGAGTGAAATACTCGCTCAAGTTGAACAAGATGCCTGGCAACCGTTTGATTTAGTAACTGGACCAGTGTTTAGAGCTAAAGTGTTACAATTAGCTGATGACCATGTCGTCTTGCTGATAAATATGCACCATATTGTTACTGACGGATGGTCGTTAGGCATATTTATGCGTGAAGTATTGGTATTGTACGAGTCCTTTAAACAAGGGTATGCTTCACCATTCTCACCACTAAGTGTTCAATATGCTGACTTTGCTTACTGGCAACGTAATTGGTTGACTGGCGAAGTCCTAAAGCAGCAGATATCCTACTGGCAACATCAGTTATCGGGTGTTGATTTTCTCGACCTGCCTACTGATAAGCCTCGTCCGCCGGTGCAGTCTTTTAGTGGTGCCAATGTAAATTTCACTGTACCGACTGCACTAGCTATTCGACTAAATGCCCTAAGTCGTCAACAGGAAGTGTCACTTTTCATGACATTACTGGCAGTTTTTTTTATGCTATTGAGCAGGTATTCTCGGCAACAAGATATTTGTGTTGGAACCACGATTGCGAATCGTAACCACCGCGACCTAGAAGATATCATTGGTTTTTTTGTTAATACGTTAGTATTGCGTGCAGATCTATCTCAGAACAATTGTTTCATTGATTTTCTTAAACAAGTTAAAAATACAACGTTACAGGCCTATGATTATCAAGATCTGCCTTTTGAACGAGTCGTTGAAGAAGTCGGTATTGAGCGTAGCCTGAGTCAAACACCTTTATTTCAAGTCATGCTAGTTTTGCAAAATGCTGACGATCAACTCGGTCATAATATTACAGGTTTGGATAGTGAGCTGGGCGTTGAATTAGAGTTAGAACTGTTGGAACCTGAGCAGGCGGTTGCGAAATTCGACCTATCTTTGTTTATGAAAGAAGTTGATAATGGCTTGATAGGTGTAGTCAACTACAACACTGATCTATTCGAGTTATCTAGTATCGAGCGGTTAATTTCATCTTATATAACATTGTTAGAAGCTGTAGTAACTGCTCCACATGAGAAACTGTCAACATTTAATGTGGTTTCGGCGCAAGATAAATGCTTGTTGCAAACTTGGAATCAAACGGAGAGGCAGTTTCCGATATTTGATAGTGACCCTGGTAAACCGGAACCTTCTCTGGTTTCTCGTTTTGAAGCGCAAGTAAAAAAACACCCACAGCGGCCAGCGGTTGTTTATCTACAGGATAATTTGACCTATGACGAGCTAAATAAACAAGCTAACCAATTGGCTAATCGCCTTATTCGTTCGCCCATTACACCCGGTACATGTGTTGCTATCTATGTCGAACGCTCCGTTCATACGCTAGTAGCTATATTAGGTGCTATGAAAACGGGTGCTGCCTATGTACCAATAGACCCGGTTTACCCACCAGACCGTGTTGCCCATATATTGGAAGATAGTGGGGCTGCTGCGGTATTAACAACGACGGCATTAATAAAAGATCTACCACTAAACTTAGAAAATGTTATGGTGTTAGATGCTCCATTCGACGATGGCCTAAGCGATGCCAACTTGAATATTGCCATATTTCCTAATGATTTGGCGTATGTTATTTATACCTCTGGTACTACCGGGCAGGCTAAAGGGGTGCAAATGCCGCATCGGGGGCCGCTAAATCTTTGCATGGTACTAGAAGAAAAACTACTGAAAGGTGAAGCGCGTCACTTACGTTCGACACTCAATGCGACCATTGCCTTTGACGCATCTGTGCAACAAATAGTGCAGTTATTATTTGGTGCTACCTTGTATTTAGTACCGGAGGAGGTGAGACCTGATCCGGCAAAGCTTCACCAGTTTATAGTAGATAATGACATAGATGTGATGGATTGCACTCCATCTCAACTCAGTGCTCTAGTTGCTTATGTAAATAGTGGCGACTCGTTAGCAGCTGGTGATAAGTTACCTTCACAAATATTGGTAGGTGGCGAAGCTATTAGTGAAACGCTGTGGCAGCAGCTCTGTCAATATCATCGACAACAACGTGTTAATGCTTACAATGTGTATGGTCCGACGGAATGTGCCGTTGACGTTACTATGGAGTTGATTTGTGATGCTTTACCACGGCCAACCATAGGTCATCCAATTGCTAATGTTAAGTTTTATGTGCTTGATTGGCATCAGCAACTTGCTCCGATCGGCGCGTTAGGTGAGTTGTATATCGGCGGCCCATGTGTCGCAAAGGGCTATCTAAATCGGCAATCATTAACGACGGAACGATTTCTTCAGAATCCTTTTGAGGATATCACCCATGACCGCATTTATAAAACGGGTGACCTAGTACGTTTCCGGCCCGATGGACGCTTAGATTATATTGGGCGAGCTGACACTCAGGT
>JANQMK010000271.1 GCA_028280085.1 Pseudomonadales bacterium | reverse complement strand
AGGAAATGCTTCAGCAAGGACTTAGGCGTAGCGCCGCGAGGCGCCGTGCGAAGGGCAATGCTGGTTGTCATTGGCGAGCACGGCAACGACGCGAGCTGCACCTAAGTCCTTGCCCGTAGGGGCTTTTTGTCTGTCCCGTTCACTGCGTTGTCGTTTTTTGACGTGCCACCAGCATGCCTGCAAAACGACGCCTTGTGACTGGAACAGACAAAAAACCTGAAGTATCTCCTCATTATTCAGAGGTGCCCTAGTTTTTCTTCCACACTATAAGGGGTGAACCCCATTGAGGAATACAATAGAAGTGCAGGGCTATTGTCGGAGATTACCGTCAGGTGTGGTTCCGCTTGGTATTCGCCTCTAACAATGTTAGCCATATAGTTAATGAGCATACGACCAACACCTTGACCTCGATAGTTTTTACTGATGATAACGTTACCGATAAAGGCTTTCACAGATTTTTCAACATCATAAAGATTGGCAAATCCAATGACTTGACCATCGTCTATTATTACAGAAAGGTTATTGCGTTCCTGGGCTGCTTGCCTTAGCTGGTCGATATCCAAAGGAAAATGAGCGTTAGGTGATACCCAGAAAAGCTCCTCTTTTGTTTCAATCAGATTGCAGATGTGTTGAAAATGACCATCAGTTGCTGGAACAACTTTCATCGCTTCGTTACCTCATTTTGCCGTGGCCTAGGGCTTTACGTAGATATGGGGTGTAATTACAAGGCGTAGTTATAGGAGCTACGTCATAGATATAGCTCGATTTTTAACTGCTTAAGTGTTGTCTATACTATTTTAGAGATATTGTTGTTAGAGATATTGTTTCAAATCAACAGGGATAAGTACAGGTGTAAAAGGAGAAGAGGGCAATGGGCTGTGTGATCGGAAAATGTTTCTTATTGACTATTTCACTCATGCTATCTTGTGTCAGTTTAGCCGCGAATGTGATTCCCATCGATAACGATGATTGCCATTCAAAAGAGGCAGTTGATGTTACTTGTAATATGCTGAATCCTGGTGATATGGTGAAACTATCAAGTAATGATATCATTGTTAGTCAATATGGTAGTGTCAAAGATAATGTTTCCGGCCATCTTGCTTGGTACCGCACTGACAGTAAGAAAGTGGTGCCTTTGTTTCCGCTCAGCGGGGTTGGAGAAGGACAGGTACCCAAAAAAGAGATACTCAAGGATAACAAACGTTGGGGTGAAAAAAATTGCACACAGCCATCAGCGGTTTTTAACCCGCAGGGTATTGGTTTAACCCGTCGGCATGATGGCGATCTTGTCTTAGCCGTGGTCAATCATGGCGCTCGAGAGTCTATTGAGCTATTCAGCGTTACAGACGTTTCATTAAGCGACCAAACAAATACTCAGGTTCAAATAGAGCAACCGTTGGCACTAGAGTGGCGTGGTTGTATATTGCAGCCTGATAATTGGCGCCCTTTCGATGTGGTGCCTTTGCGGGATGGTGGATTAATCTATACATTAACTGGTATATCATCGGATAATAGTGAAGGCGTTGTGGTTGAATGGCATCAAGGAGAACTGCCAAAAAGGCTCCGCAATACTGGCGGTGCTAATCCAACTGGTATTGAATTGTCTGACGATGAGAAATACCTTTACATTAACTATTATAAAGCAGGCGTCGTTAAGCGCTACGATCGACAATATAATCATGTTATTAATATGGTCCATGTGCTTCACCCCGTTCATAGTACATGGTTTCAAAACGACAAGACCAATGGCAGGATGTTAGTCGCGTCCCATCAAGCGCCCCACGGAGATATCCTTGCTTGTCGTCAGCTAACGTTAGGCAAAACCTGTCCTTTGGCGTTTTCAATTTATTCTATCGATTGGGAAAAGCAGAAGAAGAATGTCATCTACGCGAACGCCGGTACGCCGATGGGCTTTGCATCGGTTGCCTTACAGGTTGACCGAACACTCTATATTGGTTCATCAGTTAGCAATCGGATGTTAGTCGTGAGAGCGAAGTCCTCCCAAGATAACAATAGCCAGAAGGGCAAATTCCTGGTTGGTAAAAAGTATAAAAACAACTGATTTTTTCGAGTAGCGCTGATGTAGGTTCCGAACTAGTTTGGCGTATCAAGTTGCTGCTCACCAACTGCCTGGTTGCGACCTAGTGTTTTTGCCAGTTGCAATGAACTTTCAGCACGGCTAACCAGGCTTTCTATGCTATCTTGGGCATTGATTAAAACGAGGCCAATAGAAATAGAGATGTTGCCAAGAGATTTCTTAAACTCGCCTCCCATCGTTAAGCGTTTTTGGCCCACCTTTTCACAGAGCCTATTAGCGGCAGACATTGCACCTTCATAGTCTGTCGTCGGTAGCATAATAGCAAAATTCACAGCCCCGTAGCGCACTACGATGTCTTGGTTTTTGACGCCTCGCTTGAGTAGTGTACCTAAAAAGGCCAGCACCTTATCGCCAACCTTATGGCTATAGGTTTCGTTAAATTTTTTAAAATGATCAATATCAACGATAAGTAGGCTAAATATTTGTTGGTTTTTTTGATAATTGCTATATAGCGTCTCGATGTGTTGTTGAAAAGCGCTTTTTTGTGAATCTGGGTTGGGATCATCGAGAATTAGCTGTTGTAGGTCTTCCTGCAGTATATCGACTTCTTTGCTCATGTCGTTTAGATCATTACAGATTGACGTATTATCTTGTTCAATCCGTTGGGTATGATCAATTAGGGTTGAAATTAGGTGGTCTATAGTTTCGATATCCGTTTTTTTTGTCAGAGAATCTTGGCACTCCGCCAGTGTTCCAGAAAAGGAATTAGCGCCGGCTTGCATACCCTGAACTTTGTCAACTAAGGTTTGAACCAGCAGCTTCATCTCGCTTTGGATTTTGCCGAGCGCCTTGCTGTGATTTTCTTGTATTTCGGTTGTGGCTGCTCGAGCAAAAGAGTCAACGAGTTTTTTATTATCATCGAGTGTAAACGGTTTACCGGTGCCAATATGATTCGCAATGGCATCATTTAGCTCTTTGTTATGTCCTTCAGCGTATTGATACCAAATAGCGTAATTGTCGGGGGTAATAGGGATACGGTGCTCCTTCATAAGAGGTAATGTCGTTTTATATACTTTGAAAGCATATTTTAACGCTTTATTTAAATCACCATCTGCCATATGTTAGGGGCTACTCGATCAATTAGAATACTGGTCAGTGTTGGTCGGTGGTATAGAGACGATTTGCCTTATTTAGATACAATCCGACGTTATCTATGATTATAGATTTACTATAGCAGTCTTGTATGTGTTTTTTTTAGGCAAATTTAAATAGGCCTTTTGTTGTACTTTTACTGTGCTAATGGCAAGTCTATTTATTTTCTTTCAGAGCGGCAGCCATGAGATCTTTCCAACTTAGGATGCCTTTAAGTTGATGATCTTCAACAACGGGCAAGCAGCCGACACCTTTTTCGAGCATCAACCGAGCAGCCGATGGTATGGAGCTACTGGGAGTCACGGTGAAGGGTTTATGGGTCATAATTTGGTGGGCTTTTTTGCTGAGTGTAAACGTGTCTCTCGCACTTTCAGCGGGGGTGCCAGCATAGGGACTGACACAACGTAACACATCGCGGTCAGAAATGATACCAATAACTTTTTTTCGCTTCATACCTCTGTCGTTGGTGCTTTCATCTTCTAAAACAATAACATGATGTATATCGATATCGTCGAAAATCTTTTTAATGTGTTGCACCTCGGTATCCAGTGTTACCGTAATAACATGCTTAGTCATAATATTTTTGACGGGCATTATTCACCATACCAAGTTCTGGTTAATTAAGGCGCCTCTGAATAATGAGGAAATGCTTCAGAGGTGCCTTATGTTACTAATAGTTTAGCTTATGTTTGAATCCAAGGTGCTATTGAGTGTGTTTTTGTGGCGCCATTGGTAGAAAACCGCCGGTAGCTTGAATTGGATCAAGGGAATCGGTATTTGAAACCCAAAATACCACACCTAATCGGGTGGTAGATATGCGATGACTCAGTTTGCCTTGCCAAGAGTAAGGTGAAATCCGTTGTTCCGATTGCTGTGATGGTAATATACGATGGTTTAATACAACGAAATGTTCTAGCAACACGTGGCCAGAGTTCTCGCCTCGAGGGATAGCAGTGGAAAGATCAAATCCTAATACAGCCACATGTAGTAGCAAATGTTTGTTATTGGTCGTATGTGGAGTAAAAGTAACATTGAATTCACCTCGCTGGATAGTGGCTACCAGGTTACCCACGATGTCTGAAGCGGTGGTTACAGTGTCTGTTTGTAACCAGCCGCGCCACTCTCTACCATCTAATACAAACTGTGGCGTGTAAACAGCTCGCGTATGTCCTTTGTGGTGATACCCATATTGTCTCTTGTCGTTTAATGGTGTGGCGAAAGGGTCCTGCCACCCTATATAGTCCCAATAGGTCACATGGAATGCCAGTGGGATCCAGTTATGCCATAATTGCTCCGATGATAGCAGTCGGTTAAGCCAACGCTCTGCAGGAGGGCAGCTACTGCAACCTTGTGAGGTATAGAGTTCGATAAGCTTGACTTTTTGCTTGCCACTTGCAAATTTTAACGTCGTGCTAGATTGGCTATATTCTGTGGTTTGGCTAGTGTTGGCAAGCTGTTTTCCTGCGGTTAATGGTGCATTGTCCGCGTGAACGGTTATTGTGGTTACGCTTGATAGCCAGAAGCACAGCACAAATAGTAAATAAAAACGTGGTAATTTACGATGATATTTGCACGCTGTCCAAATATAGCGCTGAAGCCGAGGCATATGATTGTTGTTTCCAATTTAGTTTTATTTGTTTTTTAATGCCTATCAATTATAGTGAGTGGCAGTGCATAGTTGAAACCCTTACCAAAACCTTACCATGTGAATAGTAATAGCCAAAGACTATCGTGTTTGTAAGGATAGGTTTGTTTAAAATTCATGGTTGACAATATTAGTTTGCATATCTAATTAGAAACGTAAGTTTATTAGCGCCATACAAAACAGTTAATAAATGTAAAAATTAACACCGTGATTTCAATGTGGCTTTAGCTGTGCCAGAATAGTGGCCGGTGTTGAAATGACCTTAGTTGAATGGTTTTTTTACAGCCATGTCAGCTATTGTAAGCCAGCGATAGCGGCGCATTTGTACAGTGATTTGTTTGAGTTGTGTTACCTAGTTGGTAGCAGTGTGCGTGATGATAAAGGGGTTTATTAATGGAGAAGAATAAAATGCGAAAAATATTACTCATTGGTACAGCTGTTGTAGCGTTGTCACCCGTAGTAACCCAGGCGAACGATAGCGGTATGTTTTATGTCACTCCCGGCTTTGGCTCCCAAGGCTTCGATGGTGATCGACAGTTAGACAGCGATACCACGGCATCTATTGGGGTTGGGTATAATTTCACCGACAATTTCTCTTCCGAGTTGGTTTACAGTACGTTGACTGCTGATAGAGACGATGTGGCTGGTGTCGATGTTGATATCGAGCAGTTACGCCTAGACGGGCTTTATCATTTTACCAATCAGGGCAAGTGGCGACCGTTTTTGGTTGGGGGTATTGGTGACAGCGTGGTTGAAGTCGAAAATCTAGATGATGATAATGAAACCATGGTTAATATAGGTGGCGGCCTTAAATATCTTTTTTCTGATGAGTTTTCTCTGCGTGGTGATATTCGCGGTTTTCAGAGTCTGGATGAGGCTTTGACGGATTTTGGTATTAATTTAAACCTTCAGCTTAATTTTGGCGGTGGCTCTTCTTCTAGTAAATCTAAGAACCCGAACCCATTGTTGGCTCAAGCACAACCTAAAAAGGTTGAACCAATACAGTCAGCGGAGTTGATGGATTCAGATGCAGACGGTGTTTCCGATGCGGCAGATAGATGCCCAGGAACACGCCAAGGCGTGGTCGTTGATAGTATGGGGTGTGAAAGTGATGACGACGGTGACGGTGTGGTAAACTATACCGATAGCTGTCCGGGAACTCCGGCAGGTGTGAGAGTCAACGCAGTGGGCTGTCAGTTAACGCTAAAAGAAAATATCGAAATATCTTTGAATATTGAATTCGACAATGATTCGGCGAAAACGCGTAAGGAACACCTAAAAGAAATAGCACGCATTGCTGATTTAATGGAAAAACATCCTAATGCTACGTTAATGATTGAAGGCCATTCCGACTCCTACGGCGATTCTAACTATAACAAGTCACTGTCACAAAGACGGGCGAACAGTGTGTATGATGTATTAGTTAAGCAGTTTGGTATCAATACCAACCGTATTAAAGCGTTAGGCTTTGGCGAAGAGCGGCCTGTTGCAAGCAATGAAACACGTGCCGGTCGTCAGAAAAATCGCCGCGTAGTCGCTATTCTTGAAGCAACTATTGAAAAGGAAGTTGAATAAAAAAGTTAAATAGAACGTTAACGTTAAATAGGTTGACTGCTTTAAGGAAGGTATGCGACAGATTCTTATCGTTAGTCAACTTGTTGGTATGTTTCTGTAACGATAGATTTGCTTTTTAATTGCAGCTAGAGAGGGGATATCAATCGCCCCTCTCTATTTTTTATTTAATCTTTATCCTATCCTTTCATTTTCTAGTCAGAGCCTGTTCAGGCTACCGTAAAGTGTTAGCCGCCAGTATTTTCTACTAGTTTAGCAATCAGTAACACGCTTGCTGAAATAAATAGTACGGACACCAAACACATTAGCAAGGCTGGTTTTAGCAGGGCGCCAATAGTTTGCGTTTCTGTGTTGTTGACTTTTCGAGTGCTATCGGTTTTATCAAGGTAAATTGATAGTGCAAGCGCTAATGTATAGCTGAGTACGCCGCTAGCAAAAACTTGATAGCCCAAAAATTCGTTGCTGATAGAATCTCTAAAGTATAATGCGATCGCAGCAGAGATTAGAGAGATATGGCCGAGCCAGGATAACAGGCGTTCAATAACGTGCATGATTTACTCTATCCAATAGACGATGACAAGATAACAAACAGTGCCTAGATTTTACCGCCTGGTGTATGAGAATTGAATAGCTGTGTACACATAACTTTGCCGTTATATTGTTTTTTATCTGTAGCATATTCGGCTGTTTGTAAATACCTTAACCTTAAAGGGAAACTTGTCGAGATAAACTGTTAACAACTATGGAGAGAGAGATGGATTTCGATGTTAAGCCAGTTGTGTTAAGGGGCGAGTATGTTGTTTTGGAACCGTTAGAGGCAGAGCATGCCGCTAATTTGTTTAAGATTGGTCAAGATGTTGACGATTGGGCATATATGCCCAGGCCTTGCTTTAAAACAGTGGAAGATGCGGCAGATTGGATTACAGACTATCAAGACCTGCTTCGGCAGGGGGAGCAAGTCGCTTTTGTTTTACGTCAGTCAGATTCAAATCAACTCATGGGAAGCACTCGATTTTTAGCGATTCGGCGTGCCCATCGCGGACTGGAGATAGGTTGGACTTGGTTAGGTACGGCGTTTCAACGCACACGAGCCAATACGGAAGCTAAGTTCCTCTTGCTGCAGCATTGCTTTGAAACGTTAAGGGCCTTACGTGTTGAATTTAAGACTGATGCGAGGAATATACGCTCTCAAAAAGCGATAGAACGTATTGGTGCGACGAAAGAAGGAGTTTTTCGGCATCATATGCTAGTTCAAAACGATTTTGTTCGAGACTCAGTTTACTACAGTATTATCGATACAGAATGGCCTCAGGTGAAAGAAAAGTTACAATCCAAGCTATCCGTTTAACGAATGTATTTCTTATTTCTCTGAGTAAATTAGCTTATGTACTGGCTCTTGAATTGTTAGATAACAGGATAAAAATCGAGTAAAGATATTGAATTGGTTGGAATTTCACGCTGATCCTTTTCAACCCACGTGATAGTTTGGGCTTGCGGGCTTACAACATATATGATGAGTAGGATGATTCCAATCACAATAAGCGATAGGATAGGTAACTTGAATTTCTTTTGATTACCCATGTTTTGCGTGTCCACACCAAAACTCCTTGGCTATTCTTTTCCATCGTTGTGCTTAATTTTGTTGCATTCAACATGCTGACATTTAACCAGGCTAACGTTACAAGGTTATGTGATGAGCTACAGATATTAGATGGACGTACTGTCGATAACGAACAGATAAAAGGAGGTGATTATGGGTAAGTTAACAGCGCGAACAATATTAAACTAAACGATTTTTGCCTTAAGTCAATCTTGTTCTATAGGAGAGCTTGCTTAAGTCCGTCGAGTGACAACAGCGTGCCATATTTAGTGTTCTTCATATTGACGAACTCTGCCAGATTATGGCCGGAACCGATGGTTGGCCAGCTCGGAGGAGTGCTTAACCACTTGCCTTGATGGTACATATGTCGTCTATCACTACAAAAGTTTTCTACAAAGCTCTCAGCTGTTAACAGTCTAAACACAGGATGCAGTTCTTGACAGTAATTAAGATCACTAGGAAAGGTCTGGTTTAGGTAGTCACCGGCGTTAATCGGAAATGGAAGTGAACTGTCAAAATCCCAAATAGTAGTAAGTTGTGCGGTTTTGGCGGTGAGAATAACATGATAGTCCCATATTACGGGCAGATCTTTCGCCTGTGATTTTTTTTGCTGCCACAATGCAACTTGTCCGGTTATGTTAGAAATAACGATAACGCGAAGTTCATCCCCACTTCTCAACAATTTTCTGGCTAAGTGCCATATATTTTCTTCACAGTAGCAGGGACAGTAAGGGTACTTATGAGCAAGCGCTTGATCAGTAATCATGGTAATCGGCTGAGCTAAGGGTACGATCACTTGAGTGTAAGGGAAGCATTGAACACCTGGCAAGAGTTGCGTTTTTTGGGTTGATGAATCTAGCTATTAATCTAGATCTAGTTACTACTTTAGACCTAGCTATTATTTTAGGCCTAGTTGTTACACGGTAACAAGTGACTTTTACATTTGTCTTGTGGTGAGAATTTTACACAGTGAATCGATTCGTCGCATTGTAGTGAGATAGACTGGCTCTGGTTGAACTAGTCATATTTGTTCTTTAAGGCCCACTAAATTCACAATTCATGCCGGTATTTTGCAAGTGTTAGCGATCAAATTAGCCAAGTAGTACTTTATGAGCAGATTTATATTAGCCGTGTAAGCCACTGTTTTGTTGGAAGAATATTGCTGATATACTATTCAAACTACTGCCGGATGTGGGACTAAGGCGTTTAAGCTGCTAGATCATATAGAAACAGTTTATCTTTTAAGGTAGTTATATGACAGGATGTCTGTATAATTATTGCTCAGAACAAAATATTACATTTAATGTCGATAATAGCGGGCATGAGTATTTTATACTGAGCAGGTTTTCGGTTTAAAGCTTATAATAAAACAAAGACTTAGGAGCATATGGCTGGCACATCGAAGGTAACAACAATAGTGAAGGAGATATCTGTATTAAAGTATTGTCTAATTGGCATTCTGTCATTTTTAGTCTTTTTAGTTTGCTTGTTTCCTGCAAGAGTCGCTTTCAATGCAATACAAAGCGCTGGCCTGGTTTTACCGCCGTCAATATCTGTTCAAGGTATTAATGGCTCTATCTGGAACGGCGCTGCGGATTTGTCCATAGGAGGCTTAAAGCACAGTAAATTAGAGTGGGAACTCTTGTTATCTAGGCTATTTCTGGGTGGCATAGGTGTTGATGTTAATGCGAGTAATGAAGGATTTAAACTAGACGGTTCTGTGTCTATTTATTTACCGCTACCAGATGATGCTTTTTTCCCGGTCAATGCTGAACTTGAACTGGACGGCTTTGTCTCAGGTAATGTTGTTAGTGCGCTGGCACCACAGTTTAATGTATGGTTTGACGGCCAAGCGGAACTAGATAATGTGCTGGTTGTGCTGACTGATACTGGAGTAGATGATGTTGCTGGTCGCGTTACTTGGGGTGGTGGTAAAGCTAGTGCTAACGCGATGGGGCGAAAGATGACGGTGGATTTGCCGGCAATGGCAGGCGATCTATTTAAAGAATCTGAAGATGCCAAGTTTGAGTTAATTCGTAGCGAAGATAAGCAATCTTTAGTGGAAGCTGGTGTGGAGTCGTCTGGCTGGGCCCATGTAAGAGTAAGGCAACGAATGTTTGAATATTTTGTGCCATTCGGTAAGGGCAAAGATAAAAATAGTTTTGCGTTTGAATACGAGCAAAAAATATTTTAGGAATAAAATGGCGTTAACAACAAATAACACAACAAATTTTGGTGCACTGCAACAGCCTTTTCAAGCTTACGGCCCCTCGTTGGCGGTATTAGCCTTGGTTATTGGTCTGAGCTATTTGATTGCTGAAAACACCTGGAAAGTTATTGATGTAATGATTGCAGCTGATGTAGTAGAGGGTGAGTCAAATAGCTCGTCTTATAATAATAGAACTCAACAGAGGCGCAACGTTGGGCAACCTGTTGCGAGTACCTATTCGATTATTAATCAAAATTTATTTGGTAAGGTTGCTATTGCCAAGCCTAAAGTTGCTACGACTAAAAAGGTGGGAACTGCACCTGCTAATAAAAAGTTGGCAGAAACACGCTTGCCTTTGATATTGCAAGGTGTGTTTCTGAATGATGACGACGCACTGTCACGGGCATTAATAGCCGAAAAGCGGGGTAAACGTAAACAGTCCAAGTCTTATGGTGTAGGTGATGACGTGCCGGGTAACGCGGTTGTTTCAGCCATTCATAAAGATCATGTCGTGTTACAGCGTGGCGTAAGTTATGAAACATTGCGTTTTCCAAAGAAAGATAGTGGACGCACTCGCGGCAGCAAATTGGCTAATGCTAGTGGTGACTCATTGCGTTCACGCTCGGAGGTACCTGATGAGGCTGGTGGAGCGACAGCGGATGGAGCCTCTTCTAGAGTAGCATCATCAAGGGCGTCTCGGACTGGTGGTGCTAGTGGTAGAGGTGACGTGTTACCAGGCGCAAGAGGTGGTAGGGCGGGCGTGCCGCCTAATGGCTTAATACCTGAGAGCATTGAATTGCCTGAAGGTGTTAGTATGCAAGATGTTCTCAGCGGTAAATTAAACGATCCGGAGCAGCTATCTGATGTAGCCCAGTCTGCGATAAAAGAGTTTGGACTTAAAGTAGATGAAGAAACTAACTCCTTGGTGATTAGCCCCCAAGCTGCAGCCTTAGGCGGTATTTTAGGTATTAAAGCTGGTGACGAAGTAAAGACTATTAATGATCACACAGTGCCTGACATAATTGCCAATCCAGAATTACTGATGGAACTTTATAAAGAGCCGGAGAGCCTCAAAGTTGAATTAAAGAGTGGTAGTACTGAACGAAGAATATCTATACCCAAATACAACCCATAACTAAGAAGAGCATTTCGGTACTGAAAATGGCATCAGTATTACTTATTGATGGCTTTAATTAAGTATTTTGCTTGACGTAAACGAATGAAGAGTATTAGCAAGGATATATAATGAAAATAGTGGCAAGACTAGTGGCAGTGGCGTTTCTGACTTTCAGTCTATCACTCAGTGCCGAGCAAGATAAAGGTCCTTGGACAGTCAATCTAGAGCAAGTTGACATCGGTGTTTTTATTGCCCAAATGGCAGATATTACCGGCGAAACGGTCATCATCAGTCCGAAGGTTAAAGGAAAAGTTACGGTAGTGTCCAAGACTGCGTTGGATAAAAAGGCAATTAAAGAACTTTTCCTTTCTGTTTTGGGCGTACATGGTTATACAGCAGTTAGATCTGATAAGCATTTAAAAGTGATTCCTAAAACGTCTGCTAAAGGTTCTAATGTTCCATTTGATAAGGATGGAAAGACTAAAGGGGAAGTGCTGAGTACACGGGTTATCGCCATAGAAAACGCACCAGCATCGGAACTTGTTAAGATTTTACGTCCCATGGTGTCAAAAGAAGCGCACCTAGCTGCGGTTGCGTCGGTAAATGCGATTATCATTGCTGATCACGCTAATAATATTGAACGTTTAGAAAGTGTGATTGCACGTATTGAGATCGCTGAAGAAGAGACATTAAAGGTCATTGCGCTTGATCACGCTTGGGTTGAAGATGTGGTTGATGTTATTGATAAACTCATGATTCCGAAAGACAAGAAGAAGAATAAACCGTTTCAAGTGGTCGCAGATAAGCGTAATAACCGGGTGGTGTTTAAGGGCGAGGCCCATCATTGGGCTGAGGTTAAGGACCTAATTAAAAAGCTGGATAGGGAGTCAGATACCAATACAACGGCAACGGTGGTCTATCTTTCCCACGCGGTGGCGTCTGAAGTTGCCGACATTCTCAATAATGTTGTTAAGAACAATAATGACCCTAAGGCAAAGGAAACCAATAGTGAAATAAAGATTTCTGCGGATGAATCTTTGAATGCCATTGTTGTGCGAGCGGCGCCTTCTGTCATGGAAGAAATAACGCAGGTTATCCGTAGTCTTGATGTGGCTAGGTCTCAAGTGTTAATTGAAGCTGCTATAGTGGAAATATCCAACCAAGATGGGCGGGCAATGGGAATACAGGTAGCCGCTGGCGATACCTCAAAACGCGACGATGGCAGTACGGTGCCGCTACTGGGTACCAACCTTGGCACCGGTAATATCATTGGTCTTAACCAAATAGCGGCTGCTCTACAGGATGATGGTGGCGACGCTGCGTTGGGCGCAGGCTTAACGGCCGCGGCGGGTAAGGCCAATTCTGATGGTGAGTTTAGATATGGTTTGTTGTTACAGGCGTTAGAAAGTTCAGCGAATTCGAACCTACTGTCGACGCCAAGTATCTTAACCCTCGATAATCAAGAAGCTGAAATTGTTGTTGGCCAAAATGTACCTTTTAGAACTGGTTCTACAGCAACGGGTTCTGATGGTACCAGTAATCCATTTACCACGATAAAACGCCAAGATATTGGTGTAACTCTTAAGGTTAAACCGCGGATTAATGAGGGTGACGTAGTTCGACTTGAAGTGGAACAAACGACGGAATCAATCAGTACTGAAGTGAGTATTGGTAACTCAGGATCCGCTGATATTGTTACAAACAAGCGGTCGATTAAGACAGTTATTACTGCAAATGACGGAGAAATTGTCGTATTAGGTGGATTAATTCGTGAAGATGTTGTGGAGTCAGATAGCAAAGTGCCATTACTGGGAGATATTCCTTTTCTTGGCGCGTTATTTAGAAGTACAAGCAAAGACAATGTTAAACGCAATTTAATGGTTTTTCTTCGCCCTAGTATTGTTCGTGAAACTGATGCGGTGGAACGGTTGACTGAGGATAGATACGAAATCTTAAATCGCTTACTTGAGAAAGATGGCCGTGACAAAGCACCAACAATTGATCGGATATTTGAAGGTGGTTAGGACATTAACAATTGTGTAAGTGACCATTTTCTATCAATAAAAAAACAGTTTATTTTAGGAAAACAATTTATTCACGAAAACAGCTTATCCGCAAAAATAGTTAAGTGCTACAGTAGGGTAGTCGGTGATAATGCTGTCTACACCGATTGATGCCAAATATAGCCAGTCTTGTTTTCGATTTGGGGTCCACGTCGAGACCTCCAGCCCTTTAACATGTGCTTTATGCACCAGAGCTGGTGTACAGATGTTAAAGTTAGGAATTAACAGGTCGCAATCGAGGCTGAGTGCCGTGGCGAGAGGGTTTGGTATAGTGCGCTCGGCAACATATCCTCGACTCAATTGCGGATTACTGTGTTTAAACCAGCGTAATACTCCACTATCTAGAGAGGTAACCACAGAGCGATCTAAACGATCAAATTCATTGATCAGTTCAATAAGCTGTATGCCTAATGTGGGTATTAGAGTAGGGCTAAGCGATTTGACTTCAAATTGAATAGAAATCGTTTTGTCGAGCTTTTCCAGCACGGTTCTTAATAAGGGGATTGGGGTTGGTCGGTGCCAATTGACGCTGCCTATGCGAGTATCTAATTGGCTTAGGTCGCGGTAATCTGTATCGTGTATCAGCCCTGCTTGGCCGGTTGTGCGTGTTAATGACTTATCGTGAAAGACCACCAGTTGATTGTCTTTAGTTAGCCGTAAGTCTAGCTCAAAGTC
This sequence comes from Pseudomonadales bacterium, assembly GCA_028280085.1. Classification (GTDB taxonomy): domain Bacteria; phylum Pseudomonadota; class Gammaproteobacteria; order Pseudomonadales; family JANQMK01; genus JANQMK01. The sequence goes on along the minus strand of JANQMK010000271.1, from coordinate 4,251 downwards.
TTTAATGCCGTTATCTAGGGCATATAAAAAACCATCTAACGTGTTTTCTGGTGCTTCTCTGCGAGCTCCCCTATGTCCGATGATGTACATAAATAACAGCTCCTTTTTTATTAACCTTCTGCGTAAGCCTTATTAACCTCGTCAGCAATGATTTTCAGGCCACGCTCGGTGACAGCTTTATCTTGAGTATAGGTTACTCTAATACATTCGTGGCGGTGGCGCCAATTATCATTAAAGCCCGGAAAAAAATGGTGACCTGAAATGACGTAGACGCCGCGAGCTTTAAGGCGTTGGTAAAGTGTATGATTTGAAATAGGTAACCCTTCAAACCACAGCCAAAGGAACATGGCGCCCTCTGGCTTGTGGCATTTACATTGCTTGTTAGGGAATAACTTTCTTATCAAAGCTAATGCTTGTTCAGCTTTTTCCTGGTAGAAAGGCTTTATCAGCTCTCGGCTAATACGGATAATCTCGCCATTATCAACAAGTTCTTGTGTGATCATCGAGCCAAAGCTGCCGGTCGACAAACTTAAGACCGCATTGGCTTCTGCAACTTTAGCAATAATCTCTTCATGCGCGACAAGGATTCCCGTGCGGCTGGTTGGTAACCCCAATTTTGACAAACTCATAGAAATAATTACATGGGAGTCCCATATCGGATTAACTGGTGTGAATATGATATCTGGAAAAGGGGAGCCATAGGCACTATCAACTATAAGGGGAATATCATTTTCTCTGGCTAGCTGATTTAACCTTGCCAGTTCAGTGTCAGTAATAACATTTCCCGAAGGATTGGTGGGCCTTGATACGCAAATGGCTCCGATATCATTGTTGATTGTAAGATTGTCAAAATCTATGGCGTATTTAAATTGATATTCTTCACAGTCTTTTAGTAGGGGCCTGTTGGTGGCAAAAAAATCTGCTGTTAATCCGATATCGCCATAGCCTATATATTCGGGACATAGTGGTAGCAGTATCTTTTTATTATGTCCGCTGCCGTATTCACCGGCAAACATATTAAATAAGATAAAGAAAGCGGACTGACTGCCATTACATAGCGCGATGTTTTTATCTGATATTGGCCATCCAAAATGCTGGTTTAATAGCTTAGCTAGGCTGCGGATAAAAGCCATGTCTCCCTGTGGTGCATCATAGACGCCAATTAAGTGTTTGAATTTGATAGGGTCATTAATGATAGCTTGCAGGTGTTGGTGAAAAATAGCTTGAACTGCGGGTATATGACTCGGATTTCCTCCCCCCATCATAACAATGTCTTGATCGGACATAAGACCATGGTTGAGGTCTTCCATGAGTGACGTAATGCCTGAACGTTGAGAAAATTTTTCACCAAACTTTGAAAATTTCATACGAGGCCTTAATTGATTATAAATACAAATAGAGAATATCAGAAAAGCTCATTTTCTCACAGTTCATAACTTAAAACTGGAACAATATATATGGCTTAATATCTGCACATTTTGTAAGCGTGCAGCTCAAATTTCTAACTCAAGTTGTATATACAATGTTAAAAGTCATTGTTACTATTTTAGATATTAAGAATTGGATGGATAGTTTGGTATTAAGTTTTATAGAGCTTACTTGAACAAATCACTCAGGTAATTCTTATGACTTGGTGTTAATCGTTTTTTAAGATCGTACTCAAATGTATTAAATAGCTAAATAAAAATATTAAAGGGAAATCACGATGAAATTTAAAAAAGTTGCTCTTGGTTTGGCTTTGTTACCAATGATTTTTAGCGCTAAAGTTTTTTCTCTAGAGATTACTGACTATTTCAAAGGACTAGTTGTTGATGTTTATTCCATGCAATCAGGTAATAAAAGATACTACCAGCGCCTTTTGTTTCCGCCTCATATCCCTCAACCCACTCAATACACATGTGGTGCCGCTGCTCTTAGTATGTGGTTTAGTTGGGAACAGGCCAAAAGAAATGTGGATGGCAATGTGACGTTGTTAGATACGTTGACAATATATGGCATGCTTAATGACTCTGGCGGTAATTCTCAGACGGAGGCTAGCGGATTGAACACTGTTGAAATCAAGGACAATATTATACACTTTAAAAACCTACTAAATTTTTTAATGTATCTTGACAATATTCATAATCCTAACTCTTTTTATCGTTTTATTGAGAATTTTGCAACCGTGGAGAAAGGTTACGATAGTATTGTCGCAGCGATAGCAGGCAGTTATTTTGGCACATGGTGGAATGCTAGTCCCCAACTGTTATATGGTAATGTGGAAGGGATTTATGCAGCTAACTTTCGTCGAGGTGGGCACTATTATCTAACGGCTGGTACGATGTATTGTGATACTACCTTATGCGGCGGTGGGGGAGAATATGGACTGTATATTATGGATCCGGTCTATCAGTCTCCAGCTTACAGTTTGATAAGTGGTATTCCTGAAGGAGAGTATTTGAGCTCAGATGAATTGGATGGTTTTACCGGAATATGGCAACCAACAGGAGCTGGAATTTTAGGTAATTTCTTTAACGGTAAACACCTTTTTCTTGCTAACACAGCTCAAGACTCCATGAACGGCACTGATTACCGTGCGCAGCTACAACCATTGTAAGTTGGATGTTTGCTGAGTTTTTCGGTCATTTTAGACAGGCCTTATTGCTTTTCCTGATGGGCAGCAATGGCCTGTCTTGTTTTGACGTTAGTATAGAATATTCGAGAGAGATGGGTAGTGTATTAGCGATAGATAGTGTACTAGCGATAGATAGTGTACTAGCACAGTTTATATAGATTGAGTATCGCTTTTTGGGCAGTCTGTTTTTATTTTATAAGAATATGGTGAAGTTAAAATGAAGAATACGGCAGTGTCGAGAAATATATTTTTAATTATTTTAGCGTTCATGGTTTGTTTGTTGATATTTACGGTATTAAAAAAAAATGATGAGCCATCCACTGTTATAGGTAGAGATATTGATCGATCAGAAAACGTAGAAAAAGAAATGGTGTTACCTCCAAGTGTTTCTACTGCTAAGTTAGATGTTGCTGCTAGAGAAAGCGGGGATATAGAAGATTTGAGAGATCCTGACTCCGGTCTAATTGAATTTGGTCGTGATGATCCGAAAAAGTGGGCTAAAAACTTTTATTCAAAGGCGTTTGTTTCTCGCAAAAACATGTCTGGTAAAAAAGAGGTATATTCAGGCGAACCGGTTTATGTATATTCACTGACAAATAAGTATGAACCACCTTCATTATTTATTCCTCTCATGTCAACTAATACGGTTGAAGCTATTTCAATATTTAGAAAGTATGAAAATAAAGAGTATAAACCAGGCAGGGTTTATGAGGTGAGCTTTGAGTTCGAGGACTCAGAAGTTGTCTACCCCCCCGTATCTTTGTCAGAAGCAGAAACATTGTTCCTTGATGAGTTTCCAGAGATACATGCTGAAAGTGACGGTAAGTTATATCATTTGGACGGCCGTATACCTCAGTATAAGTTCGTTGATTTTGAAAATAATACATATATAGTTAACGCGCACAATGGCGATGTTAATTTAGTTCCAGAGGATATGCTGGTAGATAATCGACGCCCTTTTGCCGCTAATGTTGATGATGAAGGACTTATGGTCTTTGATCAAGACCTTGCTGATAAGTATGGTTACACCGATGCAGAGTCGGAAATGTTTAAAGAGCAAATAGAGGTAGTCAATGAAGAGATACGTTCAGGTAATTTGCGTATTGATAAAAATTTCAAGCCGATAGTAGATCAAGAGTTATCAAATGTAAAAATGTTAATAGATACTCCTGCTGTCGAAGTGACTGAAGAGGGTTACTTGGCATTGAATGCAGCGGCTAAATCGGGATATAACCAAAGTGTTTTAGAGGTCTTGGAATCAAAGGTTTCGTCAGCTAACCAGTACATTAAAAATAAAAATCTTGATCTGTCAAATTATAGCCAGGGCGCCAACGTGCCCAGTAGTATTAATAGCGACGCAGATATCGAGAAAATTGAGTTATCTAGTCAACCTGTTCAAACTCATGTAAAGCTAAAGCCTCCAGCAATGTTGGCTACGGAAGGGTAATCGCTGGAATAGGAGTGCTCGGATTGTGAATGTGTTGGACAAAAAAATATAAGTGATTGGTTTAATTATCGAATAGTAGTGAGTGACAAATTATAATCAGTTTTGTATATCCCCCGCCTTAGGCGGTGGCTTGGGCAATGGCTAAGCCTTTGCCTGTAAGTTCTGCTCATGATACCTAAGTTGAGTTATC
>JANQMK010000165.1 GCA_028280085.1 Pseudomonadales bacterium | reverse complement strand
AGTATCACTAGAGAAGAATACGTAAATTCAATACACAACTCTTCGCGCGATAAGGATAGTTATATTTTTACATTGATGGATACCAACGCCGATGACATCGTGTCAACGACAGAATTTCGCGAACACGTATTTCTCGCCATTGATGCAGCCGATATCAATCAAGATGGCACCCTCACCCAAGCTGAAGCAAAGTTTAAACCCTTAAAAAGACGGGGGCAATAACGTTGAGTCAGATCCACATTCAAAATCTATTTCCAACGCCCCTCATGCGCGTGGAAAAATTTCTCGATACTGACACCATTGGCCACCTAATAGATGATATTAAAACAGCTAGGAAAACAGAAAACGCTCACACCGACTTACTATCCCATACTGAAGTCATTCACCCCGAATCTAACGATCATTATAAGCTTATTGATCGGCAATCGCAGCATTACTTGCAAGACTTTGGTTTCCTGTTATTTGGTGAAAACTTGCATTGGAATGTCAAAGAGATGTGGATGAACGTTTTGTCCACCGGCGGCCACCAAATGATGCATTCCCATGCCAATAGTTTTATCTCCGGCGTCGTATACCTCACAGAAGTTCACTCTTCAGCAAACACTGTATTTCACAATAGCATGGGCGGCAAAGAGTTTGTGTTCTCTAACAATCATGCGGAGTCCGCAACCACACCTTACAACGGCGACCGCTGGGTTGCTTCGAACATTGAGCGCGGCGATTTAATATTATTTCCCAGCTATATGCTACATGCCGTGCCCAAAAACGAGGGCAAAGAGCGTATCACTATTGCATTTAATGCCTTACCTGAGAAGCTTAAAAGCTGGGATTATGAAGTTAAATTCACTTCATAATAACACGTTAAAAGCAATAGATATTCTTTCTCGTTGCCCAAAATAAGGATGTACCAAATGCTGTAGCCATGCGGGAAATATAATAATCTGTCCGGCGTTTGGACTTAATAAAAATCTGCCGTACAAGTTGGTTTTTTCCGAATAAGTGAGGCTTGCGCCGGGGCGCGGATCTAATAGTTCCAACTTGCCGCTAAAGGGATGCTCCCGTAGTACTTCATTATCATTGACATAATAACAACCAGACCAGAATGCGTTGGGATGATTATGTACTGTATTATAACCCCCATTGCGCAACACATTCGCCCAGCCCTCCAGCCTAAAACGATGAGCCTGATCCACTACATCTTGACGCAATACTTGTTGGTTCAACTCCGTTACTAGCTTGACTAAGCGCTGTCGCAGTTCTAAAACTGCATCATGTTGGCTATCTAAAAAGTCCAATGCAGAATGCCAGGCACCAATATTACTCTTGGTTACTCCCCCTGTCTGACCCTGCATCGAGAGTATAACATCCATCAGTGATTGGTTGAGTTTCTCGGTATCAGACCAATGATAATTCACTATCGGTGAGGCAAAGGCCGGCAACATGTGATTCGTTATAGATTGTTCACTCATCGTCATATATCTACGTTATTTATCGTTTCGTTACATCGTTTATAATCTGTCAGTTACCAAAAAGTCGATAACGTAAACGCCGCGCTTCACGGTACTCTGGGTTCGCCGCGTCAAGCTCTGTCAGTAGCTGGTAGCTGGCATGAGGATCAACATCATATAGCGCTTGCGCTGACATCAGTAGTGTTCTATATGCAGGGTCAAAGTCGCTACTCAATTTTAATGCTGCCAATAGGGGTTGCTGAATATGACGTAATAGTTGTTGGATATCTCCTACTCCATAGGCTTGCGCGCCTGTACTAACAAAAATATCACGTGCTTGCCAATAAGATTCCAACCTTTGCTGAAAAGACAAGTCACCGCTCGCCAACACACGGTCGAGATGACGTTTTCCCTGTAAACTTTCCACTAATTGCATTAACCTAGCGACAGCGGGTTGGGGTTGGGATTCGCCCTCGCCATAGACAAAGCTAGGCGCACCGTAGGTCACAACAGGATAGTTATCGGTATTCAACGGACCGTCACCGGCAAATTGAGCAAGTGCTTCCCTACCACCGAGATAGCCACCAAATAGAGCAAAGTCAGAATTGAGTCTAGCTTGAACCAATTCCCGCTGCAGCCTCCGGTCAACGACTCGACTTTGTAACCAGCCACTAGTGAAAGCTGGCACGTGCCTTGAACCAACTAAACAAAGAATAGGTTGCTGTAAACTGAAATGCCCCAAGTGCAGTTGAGCCTGGGGAAAAACCGCAATAAATGTTCTAATAATAGTTTTCAGGGTGGCCAGATCAAGCTGAAATAATGGTAGCCATTGACAAAATAACCCTTGCGGTGCCAAACGCTGTTTGATTGCTGTAAAGTGTTCCACCGTATAAAGAGAACCAGCACCATCTCTCGACGGGTGGAATATCTCCGCAATAATCACATCAAACTGATCTTGACTTGACAGCACAAAACGTCGCGCATCGGCCTCAACCAACCTAGGTAGTTTAGCCCAACGGCTTGCTTCAGGCAGAGCATCAAAGTACTTCATTAGTGGCAAACTCTCTGGTATCAGTTCAACACCAGTTGCCGACAAATTAGGATGAAAAGCTGCTGCTTCAAAGGTAATGCCCGTCCCCAACCCAAGGTAAAGCGCTGACTGCGGGCTGCCATGCAATAATAATGGGATGTGTGTCTGCCGGTGATCAGAAAAGCGCGACGCCGTACCACCCATGGTAAAATGATTGTTTACCTTGAGATGACGATGGCCGGCACCATCCTCTACTACCGCGACAGCCGCCATGACACCTTCATCATAGGCAATGATCTTACTGTCATCAGCTATATTAACAAACCTGAGAGGGTGCGGATTTATTAATATTAAGACTGCGGCTAGGCCTGCTACAGCGGCAGCCAATAAGTTTTTCGGTGCAAGATTTGGTATCAGCAAGAGATAACTTACAGATATCAACACGATGATAATTTTCGCTCCCATACTGGGTATGAAAATAACACCAAAGCAAAAAGGAGCCAGTGCTGCACCCAACGTATTGAAACCCAGCGCTTTACCCAAGCCGATAGTGGTGCCAGTGGTACGTCCAGCCAAATGACTAAATAAGGCTCCCATACACACAGTTGGCAGCAAAAATACTAAACCGGCAACGGCAAGCTCCGCTATAATTGCGACACTTAAACCAGGGCCCCATTTCGCCATAATTAGCTGATAAAGATCGTCACTTAACCCTATTAAACTGATACCGAGCGTACACATCAACGAAGTGCATACCAATAGTATCACCAGCTCGTTCGACCATTCTTGACCGACGATTACGCCTATATTTTTTAGTTTTTGGTAGATAGCCGCACCTATGGTCACACCTAATAGATAAACTGATAGTACTGCGGCAAAGGTATAAACTGTATTCTCTAACACCTGACTTAATAGCCTGACAACCAATATCTCGTAACCAATACCTAGAAAACCGGTAATAAACATGGTTACCAGTAAACGCGAACTAGCCAACAGCGTTTTATCAGATACACAACGATCAGCGCTATCGGACTGCAGTCGCGTTGCAGCAAACGTACGACTATTTTTGAAAAAAAACATAAAGGACAGCGCGCAGATAATGTTACAAAAAGCTAATACGATAATGCTGACAGTAAGCCCCACTGCAGGTATCAACACAAAAGTGGCCGCCAGGGTGCCCACAACGGCCCCCAGTGTATTGCCAGCATATAATCCAGCGATACGACCAGAACGTTGCCATAATCCTGAGAACGACCGTTCAATTGCGGGAAGTGTTGCACCCATCGCAGCCGTTGCAGGCAACAATAAAAGCAGTGTAC